>SHVF01000013.1 GCA_009691135.1 Candidatus Planktophila sp. | reverse complement strand
ACGAATGCAGGAAATCAAGCCTGCCGCGATTATCCTCAGCAGTTTTCAGTACTTTGATGTACCGGAGAACTACTCATCACGGAAATCTTGGTGGGCAGATGGTCAACAATTGGCCTTCAATCATTTAGTCGGGGCATCAAAAAAATTAATTTACATCTCAGATACCCCCCACCCCAATCGGGACATTCCAAATTGCTTGGCTGCAACTGGCGGAGCCAAGTGCGATGAGAGCGAGTTCTCCTACTCTAAAATATCTGGTGGATTTATCCAAGTAAATCCGACGCCTTGGTTATGCACCAGTAAGTGTCCGGCTGTAGTAAATGGGATAGTCGCATACCGCGACGCCTCACACATCTCTGTAGCAATGAGTCGATCCCTCTCCCTTGAGTTGGGTGGAGTGTTAACGGATCTTGGGCTATTTAGATGAGCAGTACTGCGAAATCACCTTTTAGGTGGCAGGATGCCGCCTGTGGCTGAACTGATTTACTACTGCGGAACGATGGATAGCGGCAAGTCAACGCTTGCTCTGCAGACCGCGCATAACCATAAGAGTCGCGGCAGAACAGGTTTGATTTTTACTAGCAAAGATCGCGCGGGAATCGGCGTTATCTCCTCTCGTTTAGGGTTGCAAAGTGCGGCCATAGAAGTTGATCCGGATTTAGATATCCATCGCCTGGTTGTGGAACGTCTCTCACTTGGCGATCGTATTGATTACATCATCTGCGATGAAGCCCAGTTTTACCTCCCTGAACAAATCGAAGGTTTAGCAAAGATTGTCGATGGACTTGGAATTGATGTATACGCTTTCGGAATTCTCGCTGACTTTCGTACAAAACTTTTTCCAGGTTCGGCACGTTTAGTTGAATTGGCCGATCGCGTAAATACATTACAGGTGGAAGCTTTGTGCTGGTGCGGATCTCGTGCAACACATAATGCCCGCACCCTTGGCGGAGTAATGGTCACAGAAGGTGAACAAATCGTGGTTGGCGATGTCGCACCGGGATCAGAAATCGCCTATGAAGTACTTTGTCGTCGCCACCATATGCGCCAAGTGACTGCAAGAGCTTCAAGAGCTGGACACACATCCATACAACCACTTCCATTTACCGAAGAAAACGAAAGCACTAACGGAGAGAGATAATGAAAGTACGTGGATATGCAGCCATGAAGGCACAAGCAGAGATGACACCTTGGGAATTTGAGCGCAGAGATCTAGGTGCACATGATGTCATCTTAGATATCAAGTACTCAGGTATCTGCCATTCCGATATTCATCAGGTTCGCGAGGAGTGGGGACCTGCTCTCTTCCCAATGGTTCCTGGTCATGAAATCGCCGGAATCGTTTCGCAAATTGGTAGCGCAGTCAAGAAATTCAAAGTCGGAGATCGCATTGGTGTTGGTGTCTTTGTTGACTCATGCCGCCATTGTCCTTCATGCCTAAGGGGCTTGCAGCAATATTGTATTGAAGGAATGACTGGGACTTATAACCAACTTGAACGCGATGGAAAAACTCCCGCAATGGGTGGCTATTCAAATATTATGATAATCAATGAAGATTACGCAGTTTCAATTCCAGAGAATTTACCTTTGGATGGAGTTGCTCCACTTTTGTGCGCAGGCATCACTCTCTATTCACCGATCAAGAATTGGAAAGCTGGACCTGGCAAAAAAGTTGCTGTGATGGGTCTGGGCGGCCTCGGGCATATGGGCGTTAAATTCGCCGCAGCTATGGGCGCAGAAGTGACCGTCTTCTCGCACTCACCTACGAAAGAGAGTGATGCTAAAGCAATGGGCGCCCACCATTTCGTCTCCACCAAGAGCCCTGACTTTAATAAGAATTTTATCAAACACTTTGATCTAATTCTAAATACCGTAAGCGCCGAACTTAATATCAATGACTATTTGCAGATGCTCAACGTAGATGGAACGCTCGTGGTCATCGGCCTACCAGGAAAGCCATATGCTGTTGAAGTCGGATCTTTGCTGCCGGCTCGCAGATCTCTCTCAGGATCGATGATTGGTGGGATCGCCGAGATGCAAGAGATGCTCAATTTCTGTGGAGAACATAACATTGTCAGTGACATTGAAGTTATCAAGGCCAGTTATATAAACCAGGCATACGTTCGCACCGTGGCCAGCGATGTTAAATATCGCTTTGTAATCGATGCTACCACTTTCTAGAGTTCTATTGGAAAGAATGAAGTAAGGTGACAATTAGCGGTGCTATAAAAAGCGCTGGTAACAAGTTACCAACTGCAATATCTTTGATTTTCAATAGACGCATGCCGATACAAACTAGCATCACACCACCTGTAATTGTCATGGCATCAATCTGGTAGCCACTTAATATATTGCCAAGGCCTAAGCCCATTAGCGTCCACGCACCTTGATAAATTCCTACTGGAATAGCGGCTGCGGCGACGCCCCAACCCAAACTTGCGGCAAATGCCATTGCTGCAAAAAAGTCAAGGCTGGATTTCAAAAGCAATTGATCAACTCCTGTGGACATGCCATCGCTAATTGATCCCAAAATAGCAAGAGGACCAATCGCAAAGAGCAGAGATGCTGAAACGAAGCCTTCTACAAAGGTACTTTCTTCGTGAGCCCCGAACTTCCTTCGCAAAGTTTCACCTATTGCATCTAACTTTGACTCCAGGTTAAGGGCAGAACCAATTAGCCCACCGATGAGTAAGGAACCTAGTATCGCCAAGAGGGTCCATCCCTTTGGGAGAGCATCTATATATCGAGAATTCCACATCGGCGCCAAGGCGCTGACTGCTCCCAATATTGTGATAAGTCCAAGAACTTCAGTAATCAAAGTGCGAGTGCGCAGTAGCATGCGAGTCCCGAGTATTACCCCAAGAGCTGCTCCCCCAATTATGGATGCGATATTTACTGCAGTACCGAAGCCAACAAACATAGATCGAAGAATAGACGATCTTTACACTTGAAATGGCTATAAACTCCCCCAATGCATCTGCCTACTGGCTTAAAAGAGATTCTTATTCACCTGAAGCCACATAAAACGGTGCCGCAGGCACCTTGGCGTGCTAACCATCTTTGGGATCTCTCATTTGGCCGCGTTTTAATTTTATTTTTTGGGCTTACTATTTTCGGTATCGGAGATGCCTTTGTGGTGCAATCCAATATTGGCAACGCTCCATGGACTGTATTTGCACAAGGTTTGAGTTTGAAGACTGGACTAACTTTAGGTTGGGCAACTTTCTTCACTGGTTGCGCAGTTCTTTTACTTTGGATACCTCTAAAAGAAAAACCAGGGTTCGGAACACTTACAAATATTGTAATAATTTCCGCTGCAATCCAATTTGGTGTTAATCATTTGCCTTTGCAGACAACTCTTTTTGGTGGGATAAGTTCAGCGCTCTTTGGAATCGCACTTGTTGGAGCCGGATCATCTCTTTACATCACCTGCGGTCTGGGGCCAGGTCCTCGCGATGGCGCTATGACCGGAATTCATCAAAGAACTGGAATTCGTGTAGGGCGAGTTCGCATGGGCATAGAGGTAACGGTATTGATCGTCGGCGCCCTTCTAGGTGGGAAAATCGGACTTGGTACCGCCCTCTTTGCGCTATTAATTGGCCAAGCTGTTGCAATTTCCTTCGGTGTTGTAGCGCGCCTTACCCCGAAGTAGCAAGTTATTCCGTTTAAATCCTCTTATTCCCTCGGTCTGTGAGCCGTCATTTCACACGGGGTCGCAATCACCCCCGATAACAAAATTAGGAAAGGCATGTCATGCTCGATAGTTATTTCAAAATATCGCAACGTGGCTCCACGGTAGCAAGGGAAGTTCGTGGCGGAGTAGTCACATTCTTCACCATGGCCTACATCGTGGCGCTTAATCCACTAATCATCGGTCTCACAAAAGATGCTGATGGAAAATTCATCGGCGGCGGAGATGCTCCAAACCTGGCTCTCGTAGCGGCGATGACCGCGCTAATGGCAGGTGTACTAACTATCCTCATGGGAGTAATCGGCAAATACCCTCTCGCGATTGCAACTGGTTTAGGTCTGAACACTTTTGTGGCGGTGGGTATAGCTTCAAAAATGACTTGGGCCGATGCCATGGGACTTATTGTTCTTGAGGGAATAATTATTACCATTCTCGTTCTAACTGGATTTAGAACTGCGGTGTTCAAAGCCGTTCCGGCCCAATTAAAGATTGCAATCTCAGTTGGTATCGGATTATTTATTGCTCTTATCGGCTTAGTTGATGCCGGGTTCGTGCGCCGCACCGGCTCTGGTCCAGTTCCAGTAACTCTAGGCGATGGTGGAACTCTGGTTGGCTGGCCCATCCTCGTCTTTGCTCTCGGTCTATTCCTTACGATCGGATTAATCGTAAAAAAGGTTAAGGGAGCGATCCTCATTGGAATTGTCATCGCAACCATCGCCGCGGTAGCCATTGAAACATCTCTGAAGATCGGCCCACTCTTTAACGGAGCCACAGGAGAAGTAAACCCAAAGGGCTGGAATTTGAATGTTCCAGCAATGCCAGAGAAAATCGTGGACACTCCTGATTTCTCTCTACTTGGCCAATTTAATCTCTTTGGTTCACTTGATCGAGTTCCACTAATTACAGTAATACTTCTGGTCTTTACCCTGCTGTTATCAGATTTCTTTGACACAGTCGGAACAGTTACTGCAATTGGTCATGAAGCCGGTCTTACAGATAAAGATGGCAATGTTGAAAATATCGACCGCATTCTCTTCGTAGACTCACTTGCAGCAGTTGCAGGAGGAGCAGGCAGCATTTCATCAAATACCAGCTACATCGAATCCGCTGCTGGCGTTGGAGAAGGTGCTCGTACTGGCTTAGCATCTGTTGTTACAGGAGTCTGCTTTCTTCTGACAACATTCCTAGCTCCACTTGTGGCGATCATTCCTTACGAAGCCGCAACTCCAGCACTTGTTATCGTAGGTTTCTTGATGATGACACAGATTAAAGCAATTGATTGGGATGATTATGGGATTGCTATTCCAGCATTCCTAACAATTATCTTGATGCCATTTACCTACAATATCTCTGTCGGTATCGGCGCTGGCTTCGTTACTCACGTAGTCATTCGCTATATCCAGGCTCGCGGGAAAGAAGTACATCCTCTTCTTCTAATCGTATCTGGCTTGTTTATGGTCTACTTCTTATCCTCACCAATTAATACCTGGGTAGGCTAAAGAAAACTTATAAGAACTCGGCCTCGCAGTTAATCCTGGGAGGCCGAGTTTTTTATCCATTTTATTTCCGCTTCTCCCTCACGTGACAAAAGTCGGTTGGTGCTACTAAAAGGTTTACTTCCAAAGAATCCACGATAGGCCGATAACGGACTGGGATGAGCGCTAGTAATTACTTTGCCCGCAGGAAAAAACCTGACTAGCTCGGCTGCATTCTTTCCCCACAGGACGGCAATAACACCACGCTCACCTAATACCTGTGCGCATCTATCGGTTATTTGACTCCACCCTAAATTTGAATGCGAATTGCTCACTCCTGCTTCGCAGGTAAGAGTGCGATTTAACATAACCACTCCCTGTTCGTGCCAGTGCGTCAGATCTCCATTTATTGGTTGGCTCACCTCTAAATCTGACGCAAGTTCCTTAAAAATATTTTGAAGAGTTGGTGGAATTTTCTTGACCTTAGCCGGAACCGAAAAAGATAAACCCATTGCGTGATCAACACCAGGGTATGGATCCTGGCCGACGATTAGAACTTTGCATTTATTTAAATCTAGGCAAAACGCTTTCATAACATTCTCGTGAGTTGGCAGAAAGTTCCTATCGCGCAGCTGCTCCTCAATCTCGTCTAATAGCGGTAGTAAATCTTGCATCACCTGTGTCCAGGAAGGATGCAATTGATTGCGAAAACTAGTCATGAGCTTCGGGCAAAAAACCTTTGGCCATCAGTTGTCACGCTTATATTTATTTCAAATACCGAGGACATGTGTTCTGTGGTGATAACTTCGAAAACTGGTCCGGATATCGCGATCATGCCATTCTTAATTATCAGCGCATGTGTTGTTCCGGCCGGAATCTCTTCAATGTGATGCGTAACAACGATGCTGGCTGGGGCTAGAGGGTCTTGCGAGAACTGTGCAAATCTTTTGAGTAAATCTTCACGACCCCCCAAATCCAAGCCAGCCGTTGGTTCATCTAAAAGTAAAAGTTCGGGATCAGCCATCAGTGCACGAGCAATTTGCACTCTCTTTTTTTCACCATCACTGAGCGTGAAATATCTGCGGTCAGCCAACGTGCGTACCCCAAATGTTGTCAATAAAGCCACGGCTCGGGATTCATCCCATAAATCATAATTTTCATTCCATCTGCCGACGATGGCATAAGCAGCCGTCAAAACCACATCACGAACAAATTCATCATCTGGAATATCCTCTGCTAGTAAACTTGCGCAAATACCTATCCGTGTTCGCAGTTCAGATAAATCCACTTTTCCCATCTCTTTATCTAAAATTCTTACAGTTCCTTTTGTAGGAAAAATTCGTGTCGCCAGAACATTCAAAAGCGTAGATTTACCTGCGCCATTCGGCCCCAGAATCACCCATCGTTCACCATTTTGGATCTTAAAATCTAAAGGCCCTAAAATATCGCGGCCACCACGAGAGACACTCACCCCTTGCATCGCAAGAATGCTCATCTGAGATTGGCTGTCCATAGATGAAAAAGATAGCGCGTATAAGCGCGAATCAGGCTTAAATAGGGTTCAGTTAGATGTGATTCACGATAATCTAGGCAATCTAATGATGACCGATGGAAAAACTGAGCAATTTACTGGCCTCATCTTGCTATCTGGCGAGGATAAACCAGGTATTACAGAAGGGCTATTTGAAACCCTCTCTCCTTTTGCAGTAACTATTCTTGATATAGAACAGGTAGTTATTCGCGAACGAGTAATCCTCACTGTTTTATTAGCCGTCAACCCCGCTCACGCAAAAGCTATCGAAGCTGATCTGGAGCAATGTTCTTCACGACTGGGAGTAGATATTGCCTCGGCTTTTGAGCAGAGTTCAATTTCAACTATCGCAGCAAAGCGCGCTTTATGCCACGTAGTTGTTCTAGCACCTGAATTAAAACCCAGCGCCTTCACGGCCGTGGCACATGCAATTGCAGTCAATGGTGGAAATATCGAGCGAATACATCGCACCGCTAGTTATCCAGTAACTGCAATCGAGCTAACCGTCTCTGGAGTAGCTATTCTGAAATTGCGAACTGAATTAGCGCAGATCGCCAATCAAAACTCTGTCGACATTGCAGTCTCTCCTGGCGGATTAATGAGATGGGCAAAAAAATTAGTTGTGATGGATGTTGATTCCACGCTCATCAAAGAGGAGGTTATTGAGCTTCTCGGAAAGAAAGCAGGGAAAGGTCCTGAAATCGCGGCTATTACCGAATCTGCCATGCGTGGTGAGTTGGATTTTGAGGCAAGCCTGCGCGCCCGCGTTAAATTATTAGCAGGATTGCCAGCAAGTGTTTTAACTGATGTTCAGAAAGAGATCACCTTAACCCCTGGTGCCCGCACGCTCGTTAGCACAATGCACAAACTCGGCCATCACGTGGCTCTAGTATCAGGCGGATTTGAAAGTGTTATCGCTCCAATAGTGGCTGATCTTGGAATCAAACATATGAGAGCAAACAACTTGGAAATTGTTGATGGAAAAATAACTGGAAATTTAAGTGGCCCAATCATTGACCGTGCTGGGAAAGCAAATGCCTTACGCGAGTTTGCTAGCGAGCACTCCATTGCGCTGGAACAAACGATTGCCATCGGAGATGGTGCTAACGATCTCGATATGATTTCAATTGCGGGGCTAGGCATCGCTTTCAACGCTAAACCGGCGGTTAAGGCTGCTGCTGACAGTTCGCTATCGGCACCGTATTTGGATTCGGTCCTCTATCTTTTAGGAATCACACGCGAGGATATTGAGGAATCTGACGCGCTATAAACGACAAGCGTGAATATCAGTGACCAAAATTCCGCGTGCCCCTAAAGCCCACAGTTCATCCATCAAATTATTTGTATCCTTGCGTAATACCATCGCGCGCACTGCCACCCAGTCGGCTTTTTGCAGTGGTGAAATCGTCGGAGATTCCAAACCTGGAGTAATCGTGCAAGCTTTATCAACGCTGACTTTTAGAATATCGTAATCTAGCAAAACATATTGACGCGCAGTTACGACACCTTGCAGTCTACGCAATAATATTTCTAGTTCGGATGGCAATTTTGAACCTTCGCGCGAGATTAAAACAGCTTCGCTCTGCAAAATCGGATCTCCAAATATGGCTAAACCAGCCTGTTTTAAAGTGTTCCCTGTGCTGACGACATCGGCAATAACATCGGCAACTCCTAAGCGAACACTACTTTCGACCGCGCCATCTAATCGAACGACATCTGCCGCTAGTTTATTTCTCTCCAGATAATCTGATACCAAACCTGGATAAGCGGTTGCAATTCTCTTGCCTGCAATATCTTTTACCTGCCAATTTTTACCTACTGGACCAGCAAAACGAAATGTCGAACCGCCAAAATCAAGAGGCAGAATTTCTGATGCTCTGGCGCCAGAGTCGATAAGTAAATCGCGACCTGTGATACCCGCTTCAAGCTCGCCGGTGCCAACATAGAGTGCGATATCGCGGGGACGTAAGTAGTAAAACTCGACCCCATTTTCTGGATCTGCCAATATCAAATCTCGTGAGTCAACTCTTTGACGGTATCCCGCCTCCCTAAAAATAGCGATAGATGAATCCGCTAGCGAACCTTTATTTGGGACAGCAATCTTTAGCACTATCGCTCGTTTCTATAGGTAACGGTAAATATCGGATGGATTAAGTCCACGAGCCAACATCAAGGTTTGAAGATGATATATAAGCTGGCTGATTTCCTGCGCTAGCGCTTCATCGCTTTCGTGCTCGCCAGCAAGCCAAACCTCGCCGGCCTCCTCCAAAATCTTCTTACCAATATTATGAACACCGCCCTTAACTGCGGCAACGGAGGATGACTCAACATCGCCACTTTCGATTTTTTCAGCGAGCTCGGTGAAAAGTTGATCAAAAGTTTTCATAGCCGTACTTTACTAGATACTGGCAGCGCGTTGACGGAGCATTTCTACCATTTGCGCCGGATCAGGTGAATTAAAAACGGCGGAGCCTGCAACGAAGGTATCCGCCCCAGCCTCACGTGCGATTGCGATGGTATCGAGTGATATTCCACCATCTACTTGCAACCAGATAGGTCGATCACCAATAAGTTTTCGCGTTTGGCGAACTTTCTGCATCATATCCACCATGAAACTTTGACCTCCGAATCCTGGCTCTACAGTCATTATTAAAAACATATCTACAAGGTCTAATAAATCTTCATAATCTGTCAGCGTTGTGCCCGGCTTTAGAGCTAGTCCCGCTCTTGAACCTGCCCTACGGATGCCCTTGAGCGTTGCACGAGGTGATTTCGATGCCTCGACATGAATCGTCACACTTGCAGTACCGATGGCTGCATAATCAAGGGCCAGACGATCAACGTCTTCAATCATCAAATGCGCATCAACTGGAATCGGGCATCCTTTGATAATAGATTCAGCAGCCGTAAAATCCCATGTGAAATTTGGAACGAATTTATCGTCCATAATATCTAAGTGAATCAAATCCGAAACCACTGCGATCCTGGAAATATCGTGTTGTAAATTATCGCGATCAGCATTTAATATGCTCGGTGAAATTCGGATCTCTTGCAAATTATTCACGGACCAAGCCTAAAGCCTTGGTAACTCTTTCTTGCGGAAAACCGCCATGTACATGGCATCGGTCTCGTGTCGATGTGTCCAGAGCGAGAGCGAACCATCACGAATTGCCCCTTGTAGTTCTCTGGGTAGATATTGCGTCAAATCTAGAAGTTCCAATTCTGGATGGTTATTAAGAATATCTTTGACTTGAATACTTGTTTCGGCTAAATGAGGTGAACACGTCGCGTAACCAAAATAGCCACCTACTTCCAGAATCGAAATCGCAGCATCGCTTAGTTCGCGCTGCAATTGAGTCAGAGCTCTTAGGTCACTAACTTGTCGTCGCCATCTAACTTCGGGACGACGACGCAGGGCGCCAAGTCCCGTACACGGCACATCTGCCAAAATTGCGCCAAATTTCTCATTGTGCGATGCGATATCGCGTCCATCTCCTACCCAAAGACGAGCAGTTCCAATTACTTGCTTAACTAATTCAGATCGCGGCTTAGAAATCTCATTAGCTGTGAAGTCTTTACCGCTAATTTTTGCAAGCGATGCCAGTAGCGCAGCTTTGCCTCCAGGTCCAGCACATAAATCAAGCCATGTTTTTTGTTCGGCGACAACCGATGCGAATATCGATGCCACTAATTGAGAGCCCTCATCTTGCACTCCTGCTCTTCGATGGCGAATCGCTTCCAGCGAAGCTGGGGTACCTTCGTATTTAAATCCATATGGAGAATAGGCGGTAGAAACTGCACCTAAGGCGATAAATTCCTCTTGCGTTGAGCGTCCCGGCCACCAAACTAATGTAGGACTGGTCGGTGAATTATTAGCCGAAAGAAGTTTTTCTACTTCAGCATAATCCCGCAATAAATCGTAGTAAGCAGAGACAATCCATTCTGGATGGGAATACATAATTGCCAGACGAGTAACTGGATCTTTAATCTCGTTGACCGGCTCGAGCCATTGGTCCAAAGTCTGTGCGCTCATCTTGCGAAGAAGTGCATTTACGAATGAAGCCTTTGATTCACCAATTACTTTGCGAGCTAATTCAACCGTGGCAGATACGGCGGCATGTGAAGGTACGCGCATTTCAAAGAGCTGATGAGCACCAAGGCGCACCACATCGACTATTCCGGCATCGACCTCACCCCAATCACGATCAGAGACCTGCGCTGCAATGTAATCATGACGCCCCTGCATCCGCAAAGTTCCGTAAAGTAGCTCAGTTGCGAAACCTTTATCACGTTGTTCAAAATCAGCATCGGCTAAGGCTTGAGGAAGCAATAAGTTTGAGTACCCGTCCGAACGGTTTACCTCCTGTAAAATATCGTAAACCAATAAGCGCACGCGATCTGGCTTAGGTGATTTAAAGGTATTACGTCTTGCTTCAACCATTGAACTGCTCAAATTTTTCATTAGCGAGCAGGTGTTGGCCATTTGCCCACGCTTGCGCAGACATGGCGCTCTTTCCGGCGGCTTTAACAGTCATAAGTTCTATAGCGCCACTGCCGGTTCCAACTAAAACTGCCTTGCCTTGCAGCGCTATTTCTCCGGGATTCAATATTGATTCGCTAACTGTTGCGGAATCTATCTTTATCTTCACCTCGCGAAAAATGCTCCAAGCACCTGGGTTCGGGAAGAAAGCACGGACTTTATTTACTATTGCCACGGAGTCTCGGGTCCAATCAATTTGGGCTTCTTCACTGGTCAATTTGTTAGCGCGAGTGACGCCCTCATTTGATTGCACTTTAGGGCTTTGTCCACTTTCGATTAGCGAAACAGCATCTAGCACTGCTTGCACTCCTAGCGATGCCAAATCTTCAAGAAGATCAGGAGTATTTATCGTTGGGGTAATATCAAGATTAAAAGATGTGTAGATCGGGCCTGTGTCCATTCCTGCTTCTAGCTTGAAGACCGTAACTCCGGTGGTGGTATCCCCCGCTTCCAAAGCACGTTGCACTGGAGCAGCTCCACGCCAACGTGGAAGTAGAGAGAAGTGTAAATTAATAAAACCATACTTTGGAATACTTAATACTGTCTCTGGCATGAGAATCCCAAAACCAATCGTGACGACCAAATCACATTGCGCAACCAAGGATGAAATTTCGTGGATAGATTCTGGTTTGTGTAGTTCAACGCCCTTAGAAGTTGCCCAATCTGATACAGCGCTAGATTTCAAACTTCTACCTCTACCCGCAGGTGCATCTGGCCGCGTAATTACTGAGATGATTTGATGCCCACTTTCAAAAAGAGCATCTAAAGTCGGAACTGCAACGCTGGGCGTTGCCGCTATGCAAATACGCACTAAAGACCCTTACCGAAAAGGTTGTGGGGTGAGACCTTGATGCTGGGATTCAACCCTGTTGCTTGCGCACTGGAGAACCAATCAGATTCGCGAATCTCTTTCATCGCTAATTTACGATCATCGGCGGAGAGACGGTCTATGAATACGATCCCATCTAGATGATCACTTTCATGTTGTAAACATCTAGCAAGTAGTTCGGTACCCTCGACAGTTATAGGTTCACCGTACATATTAAAACCTTTGGCAACGGCGCGAAAAGCACGTGGAGTGGCGAAACTTAACGCTGGAAATGAAAGGCAACCTTCCTCACCGTCCTGCAACTCAACGCTGAGATCGAGAACCGGATTAATCAAATGGCCCAGTGCATCATCTACATCCCAGACAAAGACGCGAAGTCCGACTCCTATTTGCGGAGCGGCAAGGCCAACACCAGGGGCTTGCTGCATCGTATCTGTGAGGTCGCCGACAAGTGTTCGTAACTCTTTATCAAAATCAACAACTTCAGATGCAGGTGTAACCAAGACGGGATCCCCGAAGAGGCGAATTGGTTGAATAGACATATGCCAAGTCTAGCGTAGAGGCATACTTAAGATGAAAGTGAGTAAGGATCTACTCGCAAGAAGATCTTGCTCTTTTTAGTTACCGCACGATGCCTAATGAACTCGTGGAGAAAACTAAGGAATGCATCGCTCTGTGAAATATCACAAGTTAGCAAAATCCTTGAAAGATCACCCGAACTTTGCGACGGACCAAATGCACTTACCGAACTCGGCAGTCTTCGATCAAAAACTGCTTTTCGTATTCCAGCAATGATTCCAGTTGCATCTTTACTTTCGGTCTCTAGCAGAACTGCTCGAGTGTAGGGAGGCAAGGCAACTTCTCTACGTTCACTCAATTCGCGCGCAGCCATCGTCACTGGGCTCCACTGGGTTAACGCCGCCGTTATAGGGTGAGATGAATCTATAACTGTAACGATTTCACCCTTTGGAGATACATGCGATGCCGCTTCAAAGAATGACTCGCGGGCGCGCTCTTGCGCTCGTAAATCTGCAAACGAGAAGAACGAGTCTCCTTCCAGTAAAATAACGGCGCTGTATCCGTTTGCTACTCGTGGAACCATTCCGGCTGTAGAAATAACTAGTGCAGGTTGCCCATCTTGGGTTTCAATTGGCTTCTGCGAATTTGAATAGAGAACTGGATAACCCGGGAAAGCACGTCCGATCTCCTCTGCATGTCGTTCAGCCCCGCGTCCTAGCAGCACCATTGAAGCGCTACCGCACCATTTACATTTGTGCAGATTGGCTTTGACCCCACAGTGCACACAATTGGCTGCTTCATTAACGCCGGTTCGCGATAACTTACCTCCACATTCACAGAGCGCAATATTTCGACATTTCTTACACATCAGGGAGCTGGCATAACCCTTGCGGGGGACCAAAAATAGAACTGGTCCACTCGCAAGCGCAGTTCGTATCGAGGAGAAGATTCGCCCAGGTAGTAACTCACCATTGGCAGATGGGTGATTAGTTACCTTCAACCGATTGCGTTTTGAGACAAACTTAGCTTTCCTCTCATCTATGAGTTTCCCTATTTCACTCGATGGCGAATAGCCAGCAAAATACAGGTCCAATCCTTCGTTGGTACTTCGCAATAACGATAAATCACGCACATTCCAACCTGGAGTTCTTGGCTCATACAGCGACTCAGATATCTCACGAAAAACAATTAGCGTCCTCAGATCACTTGGCGAGGCAAAGATAGCGCTGCGAGTACCAATAACTAATTTATTTTTTTCACTAAGAGCAGTGAGATAATTGCAATAGCGATCAGTTCTGGACAGCGAAGCTGAAAGTACTATCGCGTCGCCTCCCAATAGATCACTTAACCGACGTAACTCGCGCTCCTCCGGAACAATCAGTAGAACAGATCCTAATTTCAGTTTCTCCTTAGCAAACTCGGCGATCTTGGCAATCGCGTTTTCGCTCGGTTGTATATGTATATAGGAAAATCCTTGACCCCGTCCAGATTTCATAGTGCAGACGCTTTCAATGACTGGCGCTTTCTTATCTACGCTGGCAACCCGCGGGGGGATAGCACTTCTAATAATGTCGTACGGGTGCGCCAACCATCTTTGGCATGCAACTTTGATCAACGAGATCAACTGTGGCGGCGCAACAACAAATGGCGATAAGACACTTGAAATCATTTTAAGTCCTGCAAACGATGTCACATCCAGGCGCTCTAAAACTAATCCTTCAACCTCTCGACCAGCAAAATTTAGGCCAACTCTTACACCAGCGCGCACTGCACTATCTAGGTGCTGCGGCACCAAATAATCGTATGTTCCATCTAAATGAGAGAGTGAGTTATCAACCCAAAGACGCGCAACCGGCAGTACCTCTGCAATCGCCTTATCTGCACGTGCAACCTCTTCGGTCTTTAAGCGTAGCGGCCGCGCAGATGACACGGCGCACTCCCCTGTTTAATTAACAGCCGCGCGAAGTGCTTCCACACGCGAAGTTGACTCCCAAGTGAAATTAGGAAGCTCGCGTCCGAAATGCCCATATGCGGCGGTCTGTGAATATATTGGTCGTAACAGATTCAAATCACGGATAATCGCAGCAGGTCGCAGATCGAAAACAGTAGTCACTGCATCTTGAATTCTCTGTACAGGAACAGTCTCGGTTCCGAAAGTTTCTACAAAAACACCGACCGGTTGTGCTTTGCCAATTGCATATGCGACTTGAACTTCGCAACGACGGGCTAGCCCTGCCGCGACCACGTTCTTTGCCACCCAACGCATGGCATAAGCCGCTGAGCGATCAACCTTTGACGGATCCTTCCCAGAGAAAGCACCACCACCATGCCGGGCCATACCACCGTAGGTATCGACAATGATTTTGCGACCGGTTAGACCGGCATCACCCATTGGTCCACCAATTACAAAGCGACCAGTTGGGTTAATTAAAGTGCGCATATCTTTTCGTGGCAGATCGATCTTAGATAAAACTGGTTCAATTACATATTTAATAATATCCGGCGTTAACTTCTTCGCCACATCTACTTCTTCAGCATGCTGACTAGAAATTACGACGGTATCAAGGCAAACCGCGCGGTCACCCTCATATTCAATGGTTACTTGAGTCTTACCATCTGGGCGCAGATAAGGGAGCGCTCCAGATTTGCGAACTGCCGAAAGTTGCTGTGCCAACTCATGCGCCAACCAAATTGGTAGCGGCATTAACTCTTTGGTGTCATCGCAGGCATACCCAAACATCAACCCCTGGTCCCCAGCGCCTTGCAAATCAAGCGGGTCTATCGATGAGGCAACGCGATTTTCGTAGGCATCATCTACGCCTTGGGCAATATCTTGTGACTGCTGTCCAATCGAAATCGAGACTCCACAACTATTTCCATCGAAGCCTTTTACAGATGAGTCATAGCCAATTCCAATTACTGTGTCACGAACAATTCCCATAACATCGGCATAACCATTGGTTGTCACTTCACCAGCAACATGAACTTGACCAGTGGTAATCAGAGTTTCCACTGCCACACGACTGGCAGGATCCTGTGAAAGAAGTGAATCCAGGATTGCATCTGAAATTTGATCTGCGATCTTATCTGGATGGCCTTCAGTAACTGATTCTGATGTGAAGAGACGTTTTGACATTGGATTAACCTAACTGGATAAGTGCTTGGTCGAGTAGTAGGTCGGCAAGCGTGTCTTTGCTGGTCTGAGCAACTGGAATGTGAGCGCCATTGCTCGTGAGAATAAAACCTTCTGTTGAGTCCGATCCAAAGATCGCCCCACCAGAGACATCGTTTAGATAGAGAATGTTAGCGCCCTTAGCCTTCATTTTCTCTTGTGCAGCGCCTATATCGCTATTGGTTTCAGCAGCAAATGCAATAATAATTTGCTTATCTCGCATATTGGCAATCGACTTAAGCAGATCAGGATTTTCGATCAATTGAATATCCTTTAACTGACCTTTCTTAATCTTCTCATCTAAGATTTTCAATGGTCTGGCATCTGCAACAGCTGCGCTCATGACAAGTAAGTTGGCAGCAGGGAACTCTCTCTCCAATGCGGCATGCATCTCTGTTGCTGTTTCTACTGATATAACTTCAATGCCATTTAAATCTCGTACTTCCTGTGTTGATAATTGCGAGTTAGCCAAAATAATCTTCACCTGTGCGCCACGATCGCGTGCGGCGCGCGCAACGGCAGCGCCCTGCCGCCCACTAGATCGATTTCCAATAAATCTAACTGGATCGATTGCCTCGCGCGTACCACCAGCAGTAACTAAGACTTGCATTCCTAGAAAATCTCTCTTGGCAGAAATCAATTCTTCGAACATATCGATTATCGCGATTGTTTCTGGGAAACGACCTGGTCCGACGTCATCTCCAGTTAATCGACCAATTTCTGGATCCATAACTACAAAGCCACGACTTCGCAGAGTATCCACGTTAGCTACAGTTGCCGGATCTAGCCACATCCGTGGATGCATTGCTGGCACAACAAATATTGGTATGTCAACAGCCAGAACCAGATTTGTTAAGAGATCGTCAGCGCGACCAGATGCAATTCGCGCGATTAGATCTGCAGTTGCTGGAGCGATAATCAACGCATCTGCAGTTGCTGCTAATGAAACATGCCTAACTTCATCTACACGCTCCCAGACCTGTGTTGTTACGGGACGACCAGAGAGCGCCTCCCAAGTTGCAGCGCCTACAAAATTCAAACTAGAAGGTGTCGGAACAACGGTGATTGCATAACCGCGATCCTGTAAACGTCGCAACAGTTCGCATGATTTATAGGCGGCGATTCCACCACCAACCCCGAGAATTACTTCCCGAACTCGAGCCATTGTCTTAACGAAAGTTAATGCTTAAGCGGTTGGTTCGAGATTTTCGATAGTTAACAAACCTTCGTTGATTTCACGAAGTGCAATAGAGAGCGGCTTCTCATGAACGTGGGTCTCAACCAGAGGACCAACATATTCAAGGAGTCCCTCGCCAAGCTGTGAGTAGTAAGCGTTAATCTGACGTGCGCGCTTTGCTGCATAGAGAACAAGGCTGTACTTTGAGCCGCTCTTATCGAGAAGTTCATCGATTGGTGGATTAGTGATGCCGTCCATTTGGTCCTCCTGTTTGCGTGCGAATTAGCGCTAAATAACTACTGGTGATTGGTTAATCCTATCAGGCGTTCTACGACCTCTTCTACGCGCTCATTTATGACGTTTAAGTCAAAAAAGCTTGATTGTGCCAATTCATCTTGGGCAAGAGCTAACCTTGCGGCTCGCCTCTCCTTGGAATCCGTGCCACGACCTTCCAGACGAGAAACCAATTCTTCCCATGACGGTGGCTGCAAAAATACCAATACCGCCTCTGGTGCGCGCTCTTTAACCTGACGAGCGCCTGCAATTTCAATTTCAAGTAATACATTCTTCCCACCGCGAAGAGCATCTTCGACTGGCTTGCGTGGAGTTCCGTATCTTGATCCTGCAAATTCTGCCCATTCCAAGAAAAGTGCAGACTTAACCGCACTATCAAATTCTTCATCAGAATAAAAATAGTAATCTACGCCATCCTTTTCATTATGTCGCGCTGTTCGTGTGGTGGCAGAAACACTTACCCAAAAGGATTGTGTTTGTCGCAGCGCCTTGGCGACAGTGCTCTTACCTACTCCGCCAGGGCCGGAAAGAACAATCAATTTTCCACGCTGCGCTGTTGCTTTTCGATCCGGAAATTCACGCAATAGATTTGCACGTTGGGCGGTACCGAGGCCCTGCACACGACGTGTCTGCGAAATAGATAAGCGATCTAGCGTTGCTATCGCTCTAACTTTTCCAACTCCAGCAAAAGATTCGAGAAGTTCAACTACGCGCATTTTTGCAATAGCTTCATCATTAGTCGCCAGTTCGAAAATCGCAGAAAGTGCTAACTCTCCAGTTTTCACACGTGCTTTAATCGCAGCCCGTACCTGCCGCGCAGCTGTGGATTTGGCCAACGCATCATTACGTTGTTCTGGAGTTAATTTAGGCGGTGTTGGCACAGGAGAACTCTACGCAATAGCCGAAAGAATCTCATCGGCCATTAGGCGCGCTATAGCGGTCATTGCGGATGCGCCAACTGCCCAGTGCTTTGTAATTGGCCGACCAATAACCACGTAATTTGCACCAGCCGCAATCGCATCGGCTGGTGTCATCGTGCGCACCTGATCATCAGCGCCCACATCGGCTAGAGGTCTGACTCCGGGAGTAATGATGATTGGTCCTTTACCAACCGCGCCGCGAATCGCAGCTGTTTCAAGTGGCGAACAAACGATCGCCTTAGCGCCAGCACCAACGGCCAGCTTGGCTAGCGCGACTGCGCTCTCTAAAGCAGGACCGGCATAACCAATTTCAGATAGATCACCTTCAGATAGCGAAGTCAGAATGGTGACGGCAGTTACCGCCACATTTGGCACCGCATCGGCTGCCGCCTTAACCATCGCCATTCCACCACTTGCGTGTACCGTCAAAAACTTAGGTTCTAATTTTTCAATCGCTTTTGCAGCACTCGCCACAGTGTGTGGAATATCGTGCAACTTTAAATCCAAGAATATTTCGGCACCGGTCTGGCTAATCACCCTGGAAACGCCGACAGATCCAAAATTCAAATAAAATTCCAGACCTAATTTATAAACGCTAACGCTATCTTTTGTCGCCTCAATCCAAGCGATCGCAGTATCAAAATCTGATGTATCTACCGCCAAAATTATTGGAGCTTTCATAGATCAGCCTCTCGATGTGCATAGCCAACTGCCGATTTAAGAGATGGGAAACCCTTTGCTATTAGAAGATCGCGTAGTTCCCTTTGAATATCAACAGCTGCATGAGGATTTCCAAAACTAGCAGTACCAACACTGACACCAGATGCTCCAGCAAAAATTAACTCCAAAGCATCACGTCCTGATGAAACTCCACCCATTCCGAGAATTGGAATCTCTGGCATCACTGCATGTACTTGATAGATAGCCCGCACCGCAACCGGCCTTATAGCAGGGCCAGATAATCCACCTGTGTTACCTCCAAGATGAGGGCGCATCGTCTCTATATTTATAACCATTCCTAAAACGGTATTTATCAATGCAAGAGCATCGGCACCAGATTCAACTACGCCCTTTGCAATATCGGGCAGGTTTGTTACGTCAGGAGAAAGTTTTGCAATAATCGGAAGTTCTCCTCCAATGGTTCTGCGAACTCCATCAATTACTCGACGAGAAGCATCCGGATCACAAGCAAAGACCAGTCCGCGATTTTCTACGTTTGGACAGGAGATATTTACTTCAATCGCGCTAATTCCGGCTACGGATCTGACCTTTCGAGCCAGCGTTGCATACTCTTCAATGGTTTCACCCGCGATAGAAATAATTATTCTCGAATTCTGTTCAACCAACCACGGAATGTCGTTTGCGAGAAAAGCTTCAATTCCAGGACCCTGTAAGCCGATCGAATTTAACATTCCTGATGGAGTCTCAGCCATACGTGGGGTCGGACGCCCATAACGAGGTTTATTCATGACCGATTTGGTAACCACCGCGCCGATATCTCTTAGTGGGAAGAACTGTGCCAACTCTTTGCCCGAACTTGCACACCCACTGGCGGTAAATATCGGAGTATTAAAAAAAGCATTTCCCAACGTTGTCGAGAAATCAAATTCACTCATTAATGAACCTCCGGGACTTGCCCGACCAGATGCCATTGCACTTGTGATCCATCCATAACCGGACCATCAATACATGAGCGCAACATGGAAATCTGACCGTCCTCACCTTTAACAGGCAGGACGCAAGTCATGCAGATTCCAATTCCACATGCCATGGCTTCTTCTACGGCACATTGATGAACTACATCTGTATCTGTGGTGAGTTCAGAGATCGCACGTAACATACCCATCGGCCCACATGAGTAGATAACATCTATTGCTTTATTTTCGATAAGCACCTTTATAGGTTCAGTTACGCGCCCGAGTTCGCCCATCGTGCCGTCTTCGGTGTAAATCTTAAGCGAATTAACCGAACGCTTGCCCTCCATCGGCGCATAAATTTTTGCGCTAGTTGACGCGCCCAGCAACATATCAACTTTGCATCCCCGTGCTTTTAGAACTTCTGCTAAACCAAACAAAGGAGCCGAACCATATCCGCCACCGACTAACAGTGCGTTGACAGGTGATGTAGGAATTCCAAAAGCAGTCCCTAGGGGTAGAACGATATCTACTTCAGCGCCCTCGATCTGCGAACAGAGCCACTTTGAACCCAAACCATGTGGCGCCACGATTAACTCCATGGTTCCACCAAAACTTGCACTTTCGGATACACGCGATATGGCAAATGCCCGACGCAAAATCATCCGTGAAGAATCTCCGCCAACATTTATCGCTACAAAATTTCCGGGACGACAGCTCTTAACCAAATCTCCTATACCAAAAACCATCTGGTGATACTGCCCAACTCTTTTATTTGCCAAAATAGTAGTGATGATATGCGCTGCGCTTCTGTTGATTTGTGACATTACTTCTTTAACCATTCTTGAATTGGAAGCACTGAAAGTTCTCCACGTTGTAAAGCCTTTATTCCTTCTACCGCTGCGCTAAATCCAGCAGTAGTTGTAATGCAAGGGATGGATCTTTGAACTGCCGCGGTTCTAATAGCCCAGCCATCAGCACGTGTGCCTCGACCAACAGGTGTATTGATCACTAAATCAACGCTCCCATTGTTTAAAAGTTCAACGATTGTCTTCTCCCCCATTGGTCCTGATCCTTGAGAATTCTTGCGTACCTTATGGGCCAATATTCCATTATTAGCCAGGAAATCGGCGGTACCACCCGTGGCGATTAAATTAAAGCCTAGTTCAGCAAAAGCGCGAGATGGCGCTAAACCAGAACTCTTATCTTTATCGGCTAAGGAGATAAAAACTGTTCCGGACTTTGGCAGCGACCCAAAAGCACTGATCTGGCTCTTGGCGTAACTTTCACCAAAAGACTGTGCTATTGCCATTACTTCACCTGTTGATCGCATCTCAGGTCCGAGGACCGCATCGACGCCACGGCCATCAGTCCTGCGGAACCGATTCCAAGGAAGCACGGCTTCCTTGACGGAGATTCCCTTTGGAATTCCATCACCACTTGCGGGTAACAAGCCTTCAGTTCGCAAATGCGCGATACTCGTACCTAATGAAATTCGCGCTGCCGCTTTAGCTAGAGGAACACCGGTTGCTTTGCTGACAAATGGCACAGTGCGCGATGCTCGAGGATTTGCCTCTAGTACGTAGAGAACTTCACCTGCGATCGCAAACTGAATATTAATTAAGCCTAGTACGCCGACACCTTGTGCAATCCTAAGTGTTGCTTCACGAATGCTTTTCTGTTGACTAGCAGCGATTGTCATCGCGGGCAGAACGCATGCGCTATCCCCTGAGTGAATACCAGCCTCTTCGATATGTTCCATGACGCCACCGAGGAAGAGTTCGCTACCGTCATAGAGTGCATCTACATCAATTTCAATCGCACTATCTAGAAAGCGGTCGACCAGAACTGGATGATCGGGAGTTATATCGGTGGCTCTTGTTATAAAACCTGAAAGTGCGCCATCATCGTAAACAATTTCCATGCCACGACCTCCTAG
This sequence comes from Candidatus Planktophila sp., assembly GCA_009691135.1. Lineage (GTDB taxonomy): Bacteria > Actinomycetota > Actinomycetes > Nanopelagicales > Nanopelagicaceae > Planktophila. Next base: position 3,100 of record SHVF01000013.1, on the reverse strand, counting down.
TACAAATGAAGGGCGGACTAACACTGGATATCCGATGCGTGCTGCAATATCTAGCGCCTCCATTTGCGAAGAAGCCATACCAAACTCTGGTGCCGTTAAAGCTTGCTCTGCGAGAACTTTGCCAAATGCACCACGTTCTTCCGCCAAGTTAATGGCATCTGGTGAAGTTCCCAAGATCGTTACACCAGCGGCCTTGAGCCCTGCTGCTAAACCGAGCGGGGTCTGACCGCCAAGTTGTGTGATGACGCCAAGTACCGGACCCGCCAAAGTTTCGGCGTGGACTACTTCAAGGACATCTTCCAAAGTTAAAGGCTCAAAATATAAGCGATCGGAGGTATCGTAATCTGTGGAAACAGTTTCAGGATTGCAATTGATCATTACTGTTTCATAACCAGCATCACGCAAAGTAAAGGCTGCATGCACGCATGAGTAATCAAATTCGATCCCTTGCCCGATACGATTCGGGCCACTACCTAGAATTATTACCGCCGGTTTCATCCTTTGGCGAACTTCGGTCTCTTCTTCATAACTCGAATAGTGATATGGCGTGAAAGCTTCGAATTCTGCGGCACATGTGTCTACCGTCTTATAAACAGGATGAAGACCTAAATCGTAACGAGATTTTCGGATATCTTCTTCAGGAACACCACGTAATTCTGCAATTTGCGCATCCGAGAAGCCCATCTCTTTTGCCGATTTTAAATAGTCGAGTGAAAGTTCAGCATTCTGTGCCAACTCTCTCGCTCGCAAGTTGATCAAATCCAATTGATGTAAAAACCAGCGATCGATCTTGGTTGCTGCAAAAACATCTTCCATCTTTGCGCCGGCCCACATTGCCTGCTGTACCTGCTGTAAGCGATATTCCGTCGGAGTCCGCATAGAGAGCAACAACGCTGCAATATCAATTGTAGAGCTATCTGCAGGAAACTTAAAGATTGCTTCTTTACGTTCCAGCGAACGCAACGCCTTCAGTAGCGCTTCTGGGAACGATCGACCAATAGCCATTGCTTCACCGACGCTCTTCATGGTTGTTGTCAGTCGTGGATCAGCGTCAGCAAATTTTTCAAAGGCAAAGCGAGGCGCTTTAACCACGATGTAATCGAGGGTTGGTTCAAAGGAAGCAGGAGTAACTTGAGTTATATCGTTGCTGATCTCATCTAATGTATATCCGATCGCCAACTTCGTCGCAATCTTTGCAATTGGAAACCCTGTCGCCTTTGATGCCAGAGCACTAGATCGCGACACACGTGGATTCATCTCGATGACAATGATGCGACCATCATCTGGATTTACTGCAAATTGGATATTACAACCACCCGTGGCGACTCCAACTTCACGGATAATATCGATTGACAAATTGCGAAGCTTCTGGAACTCAACATCAGTTAAAGTAAGAGCAGGAGCAACCGTTATTGAGTCGCCTGTGTGAACACCCATTGGATCAATATTTTCGATACTGCAGACAATCACCACGTTATCAGAACTATCGCGCATTACTTCAAGTTCAAACTCTTTCCAACCAATTATCGACTCTTCGAGTAAAACTTCCGAAGTCGGACTATGGCGCAACCCGGCGCCTGCGATTTGACGCAGCGATTCTTCATCGAATGCGATACCTGACCCCAAACCACCCATAGTAAATGAAGGGCGAATTACCACTGGATAGTTCAACATTTCAACACCAGCAATAATTTCATCCATAGTGTGACAAATAATTGATTTGGCAGATTCACCACCAATTTTTTCGACTATTCCTCGGAAAATTTCGCGGTTCTCTCCGCGCTCAATGGCTTCGACATCGGCTCCAATTAGCTTAGTTTTATACTTTTCTAAAGTTCCAGCTTTATGAAGGCCGATCGCAGCATTGAGTGCGGTCTGTCCACCCAGAGTTGCTAGCACCGCATCTGGGCGTTCCTGCGCGATAATTTTTTCAATAAATTCCGGGGTTATAGGTTCGATATAAGTAGCATCCGCAAATTCCGGATCCGTCATAATCGTGGCCGGATTGGAGTTAACTAGAATCACACGAATACCCTCAGCGCGCAGAACACGACAAGCTTGAGTTCCAGAGTAATCAAATTCGCAGGCTTGACCGATCACAATAGGTCCGGAACCGATAACTAGAACACTTTTGATTGACTCATCACGCGCCATTAAGTCACCGCCGGAACTCTTGGATATTTTTCCATTAAAGTTATAAAGCGATCAAATAAATAAGCAGCATCATGTGGTCCCGCCGCTGCCTCTGGGTGATACTGAACGCTAAAGGCGCCGCGCTTGAGCAGTTGCAACCCTTCGACAACGCCATCATTTAACGAGACGTGGGTAACTTCCCCAGAACCATAAACGGTTTTAAAAATTGCTTCCGTTGGCGCTTTGATTGCAAAGCCATGATTGTGTGCAGTTATTTCAACTTTCCCAGTCTTCTTATCTAATACTGGTTGATTGATTCCCCTGTGACCAAATTGCAGCTTATAAGTTTCCAATCCAAGAGCTCTACCTAATATCTGATGACCGAAGCAGATTCCAAAGATAGGAATCTCTGCGTTGAGAATCTGGCGGACCAGGTCGACTACCTCGTTCATAGTCGATGGGTCACCCGGACCATTTGAGAGGAAAACTCCATCGGCTTTGATGGCTTGGATATCCGCAAAGGATGCGTTAAACGGAAGTACATGAACCTCAACGCCCCTTGCCGCTAAAGCGCGCGGGGTCGCACCTTTAATACCAAGGTCGATTGCGGCCACAGTAAACTTTTTATCACCAACTGCGGGCACGACATATGTCTGATCCGTTGATACATCCTGACTTAAATAAGCACCTGACATCGCTTCGGTCTTGCGCACTTCGATTACCATCTCCTCGCGCGTTAGCTCAATATCTGAGAAGATTCCAACGCGCATCGCACCACGATCACGCAAGTGGCGCGTCAGTGCGCGAGTATCAATGCCTTGGATACCCACAATCGATTGTTCGATCAGTTCAACTTCTAAATCTTTTTCACTTCGCCAATTGCTGGTAATCGTTGATGGATTCCTGACAACGAACCCTGCTACCCAAATTTTGCGCGATTCGTTATCTAGAGTGTTAACACCGGTAT
>SHVF01000012.1 GCA_009691135.1 Candidatus Planktophila sp. | reverse complement strand
CCGCTGATGGCAAGCGCCATCCCGTGGCAGTTCGCCAAGGTGCGCTCTTTGCGACCTCTTTCCATCCAGAATTAACCACAGATTTACGCGTACATCGTTACTTCTTTGATCAAGTGTGTGCTGGCGCGATAAAGTAACCAGACTAAATTCGTGTTTGAAAAGATGATTGAGGTGTTCTAAATGTCAGGCCATTCCAAATGGGCAACGACAAAGCATAAGAAGGCTGTCATAGATGGTCGTCGCGCGAAGAATTTTGCGAAGTTAATTAAGGCCATTGAAGTAGCCGCACGTAATGGTGGAGCCGATGTTGATGGCAACCCAACTCTCTTTGATGCAATCGCTAAGGCGAAGAAGAATTCAATGCCGGCGGATAATATCGATCGCGCAGTAAAGCGTGGTGCTGGTCTGGAATCTGGCGGCGCTGATTGGCAAACAATTATGTATGAAGGCTATGGACCAAACGGTGTAGCAATTATGATCGAATGTTTATCTGATAATCGAAATCGTGCCGCCTCAGAAGTTCGCGTTGCTGTAACTCGCAATGGTGGCTCGATGGCAGATCCCGGATCGGTTTCATATCTATTTAATCGCAAAGGTGTAATTATCGTTAGTAAAGATGGTGGAGTAACGGAGGAGAAGGTTCTGGAAGCAGTTCTTGAGGCTGGGGCTGAAGAAGTGAATGATTTAGGCGAATCATTCGAAGTAGTTTGTGACGCTAGCGATTTGGTCGCAGCCCGCACTGCGCTGCAATCTGCCGGTGTTGATTATGAATCGGCAGATTCTTCATTTCTGCCATCGATGAGTATTCCGCTAGATGCCGAAGGCGCCACAAAGGTCTTTGAACTAATTGATGCAATCGAGGAGTTAGACGATGTTCAAAACGTCTACAGCAACTTCGATGTATCTGATGAAGTTATGGCGAGCCTTTCCTAGGCGTAAGTACTCCACGTCATAGGCTGTGAAGTTATGAGCCAACAACTAATTCGCGTGCTGGGAGTAGACCCAGGTTTGACGCGTTGCGGTGTCGGCGTGATTTGCGGAGCACCAGGTATGCCACTTCAGTTAGTTGGCGTCGGCGTGATTTCAACGCCCAGTACAACGGCCCTTGAACTTAGACTTTTGCAGTTAGAGCGCGAGTTAACGCAATGGGTGGAACTTCACAAGCCTGATGTGATCGCCGTGGAACGAGTTTTCGCACAACACAATGTTCGAACAGTAATGGGAACTGGCCAGGCAGCAGGTATCGCATTGCTAGTTGCCGCTCGCGCTGGAATTCCTGTTGCAATGCACACTCCAAGTGAAGTTAAGGCTGCAGTTACTGGATCAGGTCGCGCCAATAAAGAGCAGGTAGCAGAGATGGTTAAGCGTCTACTTTCTTTGAAAGAGATTCCTAAGCCGGTGGACAGCACGGATGCACTCGCTCTTGCTATTTGTCATATTTGGCGTGGTTCAGGCAACGCTAAATTAGCAACGGCGGTGGCCGCAGAAAAATCTCGTTTAGCTAAGCTGGTCGGTAAATGATCTCTTTAATAATTGGCACCGTTCGGTCTCTTGCGATAGATCGTGCTGTTGTTGAAGTTGGGGGAGTCGGTCTAGCTATTTCGATAACTCCGGCGACAAGTGCGTCACTAAATATTGGTGCGCCCGCGCAATTTTTTACATCTCTTGTTGTGCGCGAAGATTCGCTAACGCTCTACGGTTTCTTAGATGATGATGTGAAGGCGCTTTTTGAATTAGTGCAAACTGTCAGCGGAATTGGTCCAAAGGTCGCTCTTTCACTTGTTGCTGCCTTATCTCCGAGCCAATTAGGTATCGCAATTGCCCAAGAAGATATTGCAGCAATTGAAAAGGTACCGGGCATCGGACGAAAAGGTGCGCAACGTTTGATCTTGGAGTTAAAAGGCAAGCTTTCTGATTTAGGTACATCACATAAAATCGCTCATCATCAACCTGCCTGGCGTGAACAGTTGGCTAGTGCGTTAATTTCTCTCGGTTTTAGCGCTAAAGAATCTGATAACGCTATTACTAGAGTGATTAATCAGATCGCTGAAGAAGGTGGCGATGCCAATGCCATGGATCTATCTGATTTGTTAAAGCGTGCGTTGCAGAAGGGTGGGCGCTAGAGATGAGCGATGATCGTTTAGTTACCCCAGAATTCCTTGGTGATGATTCAGCGGCAGAGCATGCGCTTCGTCCTAAAACGCTCTCTGAATTTATTGGTCAAAAAAGAGTTTGTGATCAGATTGATGTTTTATTAACCGCGGCCAGACAGCGTAATTCTGCCGCCGACCACATTCTTCTATCAGGGCCGCCAGGATTGGGAAAGACAACTTTGGCGCTGATCTTGGCCAGCGAAATGCAGACTCCAATTCGCATCACCAGTGGACCAGCGATTACTCATGCTGGGGATCTGGCCGCGATACTTTCGTCCCTTGTCGAAGGTGAAATTCTATTTCTTGACGAAATTCATCGCCTGCCACGACCTGCTGAAGAACTTTTGTACTTAGCCATGGAAGATTTCCGGGTAGATGTTGTTGTTGGCAAAGGCCCTGGTGCAACCGCGATTGCATTACAACTGCCGCGATTTACTTTAGTTGGCGCAACTACTCGCGCCGGTTTATTGCCTGGCCCGCTACGTGATCGCTTCGGGTTCACGGCGCATCTAGATTTCTATGAAGAAGATGAATTGCAAGAAGTTATTCGCCGCAGTTCCGCGCTTTTACAGTTAAAAATTGATGCCAAGGCTGTTGTAGAAGTAGCCAGCCGCTCGCGCGGAACGCCACGTATTGCCAATCGCTTGTTACGTCGAGTTCGCGATTACGCGCAAGTTAGATCGGGTGCAAAGGGTGCAAACCATTTGACGCATGAAGATGCGATGTCGGCTCTTGAAATGTATGAGGTTGATGAGAAGGGCCTTGACCGTCTCGATCGCTCAGTTTTAGTGGCGTTAATCGAACGATTTAACGGTGGCCCAGTTGGACTTTCAACGTTGGCAATTGCAGTGGGCGAAGAGAGCGAAACCGTGGAATCAGTTGCTGAACCGTTTCTGGTCCGCAATGGATTCATGGCCAGAACTCCGCGCGGGCGCATCGCAACAGCGCAAGGTTGGGCCCACGTGGGACGAACGCCACCTGCCGGGGCTGCGACGCTTTTCGACACGCCAGCACTTGACGCCTAGACTCTGCTCCTATGTCCACACCAAATAAAACCTTGAAGAGCCCTGCCCGCTCTGGCCGTTCCCTCGTGATCTTGGCCGTGATCCTGCTCGGATTAATCGTTACCACATTTGTTCAAGGCGCTTCATCTGTTCGCCTCGGTCTCGATCTGCGCGGCGGCACCAGCGTCACGCTGCAACCTCGCGCATCTAATGAGGCTAACAAGATCACATCTGAGGCGGTAGACCAGGCTGTAACAATTATTCGCCAACGCGTTAACTCACTCGGTGTGGCCGAAAGTGAGGTAACTGCGCAAGGAAGTGGAACAAATCGTCAGATTGTAATTTCAGTTCCTGGAGATAGTGGACGTCGCGTTGTTGATCTAGTTGGTCAGACTGCTGAACTTCGTTTCCGCCAGGTTCTCGCCGAAAGTGCTGGAATCCCAACAGCTGCAGATACCTCTACTGCAGCAACTCCGGCTGATGGGGTGGCTGCAGATATCAATGCTCGTTTCGCAGCACTTGATTGCACCAACCCAGCAAATCGTGAAGGAACTGGCGCTGATAGCCCAGCCGACACAATTGTTTCGTGTTCTCGCGAAGGCGGGGCTAAATACATTCTCGGACCTGCAGAAGTTCTTGGTCAGCAAGTATCTGAAGCTTCAGCCGGAATGGATCCTTCGCAAGGGGTTGCCTGGTTTGTTTCCTTAACCTTTAATGGCGAAGGAACTAAGGCTTTTGGTGCGTTAACAAATCGCGTAACAACTTTGGCATCACCACTTAATCAGGTAGCAATTGTTCTTGATGGTCTAGTTGTTTCAGCGCCTCGAATTAATGAAGCGATTCCGTCTGGAAACGCACAGATCACCGGTTCGTTCTCACAAGTTGAGGCACAAGATCTTGCTAATGTACTTAAGTACGGTGCCTTGCCATTGGCATTTGACCGTGGTGAAGTTCAACAGGTATCTCCTACCTTGGGTGCCGATCAATTAAACGCTGGTCTGCTAGCTGGTTTCCTTGGTCTTGGACTCGTGGTTATTTACTCACTTCTTTACTACCGCGGTCTTGGTTTAGTAACGGTTGGCTCACTGGCAATTGCGGGCGGATTGGTTTATCTACTCTTCTTAGTACTTGGAGCGACAATCGGATTCACTCTTACTCTGGCTGGAATCGCTGGAGCAATTGTGGCGATCGGTGTAACGGCTGACTCATTCATCGTCTTCTTCGAACGTATTCGCGATGAAGCGCGTGAAGGACGATCGCTACGTTCTGCAGTCGAAAGTGGTTGGCTTAAAGCACGTCACACTATTTTGGTAGCCGATGCTGTCTCGCTAATCGCAGCCGTGCTGCTCTACTTCTTCGCTGTCGGTGGCGTTCGTGGTTTCGCATTCACACTCGGTCTCACCACGCTGGTTGACCTTCTCGTGGTCTTCCTATTTACAAAGCCAATTGTCACAATTTTAGCTGGAGTTAATTTCTTCTCATCCGGTCATCGACTCTCCGGTTTGTCGCCTAAGAGCATCGGAATAAAACAAACTCAATCTGCATCAACATTGGAGGCGTAAGCAATGTCAAAACTTTCAGGTCTTGGTGGTCGTCTCTACTCTGGTGAAACTTCATTTGATTTCATCGGACAACGTCGCCGTTGGTATTCAATTTCTGCAGTGTTCATCCTCGCCTCCATTGCAGCACTTGCGATCCAAGGCTTGCACCTGGGAATTGAATTTAAGGGCGGTTCGTCTTACACCGTCAATAAATCTGGTATTAGCGTGGAGCAAGCACGCGCATCTGTTGCCGCAGTAGATATTCCGGGCGAGATCATTGTTCAGAAAATCGGTGACTCCAAGATTCGTATCCAAACTGGAGCGCTTACTCCTGCACAATCTAAGGGTGTCGAGAACGCACTTACTCAAACCTTTGATGTTGCGATTGAATCAATTGATACCCAAATTATCGGACCATCGTGGGGTAAAGAGATCACCAAGAAGGCACTTTATGGCCTGATTGCGTTCTTGCTAGTGATCATGCTCTTTTTAGCGATGGCGTTCGAACCTAAAATGGCCGTAGCGGCGATCGTTGCCGTAGTTCATGACGTATTTATTACAGTTGGAATCTACGCGCTCGTTGGTTTCGATGTTACTCCGGCCACGGTAATTGGATTTCTCACAATTCTTGGTTACTCACTATATGACACAGTTGTTGTATTCGATAAAGTTCGAGAAAATACCAAGTCAGTTGCAGCCGTGGGTAAGATGACTTACTCGCAAGCTGCAAACTTAGCTGTTAATCAGACAATCGTTCGATCTGCAAACACATCTTTGATCGCGCTTTTACCAGTGGGATCTATTCTCTTCGTCGGTGCTGGCTTGCTTGGTGCTGGAACTCTTAAGGATCTCTCGCTAGCGCTATTTATTGGTCTTGCAGTGGGTACTTATTCATCAATTTTTATCGCGCCACCGTTCTTGGCTGCACTTCGCGAAAAAGAACCTGCGATGCAGGCGCTGGCTAAGCGAGTGGCATCTCGAGGGGGAGCCAGCGTTGAAGCAGTCTCATCCGCAACTGCAGGCCGTCCAGCGATTAGCCCAAGTGGAAATCGCGGTCCTCGCAATCAACCAAAACGTAAGGGTCGCAAGTAAGGCGAATTAATTTGCCACTAGCGCCTGAAAATATTCGATTACCCATGGATATCCTGGTTGCGCCCTTAATTAAGACGCTTAAAGAGAACGATCCAACTAGCAACTTAAGCGATGTCGAGCGCGCTTATGAGGTTGCAAAGCTGGCTCATGTAGGTCAATTGCGCAAATCTGGTGAGGAGTACATAACTCATCCAGTTGCCGTCTCTCAGATCTTGGCCGAACTTGGCTTAAATGATGTGACGATAATTGCCTCGTTATTACATGACACCATCGAAGATACGCCATATTCGTTGGTTCAGTTACGTTTGGATTTTGGCGACGAGATTGCAAACTTAGTCGATGGAGTTACCAAGTTAGATAAATTAACTTACGGACCAACCGCTGAGGCAGAAACAGTTCGCAAAATGGTAGTTGCTATGTCGCGCGACATCCGCGTCCTTGTTATTAAGTTGGCAGACCGACTACACAATGCACGTACTTGGAAATATGTCTCCGCCGAAAGCGCCGAAAGAAAAGCCCGTGAGACTTTAGATATTTATGCTCCATTAGCGCACCGACTGGGTATGAATGCGATCAAGTGGGAACTAGAGGATCTGTCATTTGAAGTTCTTGAACCTAAGAAATTTGAAGAAATTTCAAGATTGGTAGCAGAGCGATCTCCTTCGAGAGATGCTTTAACGCAAGAAGTTATCGTGGCAGTACAAGGTGATTTGCTCAATGATTCTGTTTCAGCAACTGTTACTGGACGAAAAAAACATTTTTACAGCGTTTATCAAAAGATGGTGGTTAGAGGCAGAGAGTTTAACGATATCTATGACCTTGTTGGGATCCGAGTACTAGTCAACGATGTTCGAGATTGCTATGCCGTACTTGGTTCAATTCACGCAAGATGGTCACCGGTTCCGGGTCGATTTAAAGATTACATTGCGATGCCAAAATTTAATCTCTATCAATCTCTACACACGACAGTTATTGGACCAAACGGCAAGGCCATTGAAATTCAAATCAGAACATACGATATGCATTCCCGTGCCGAGTTCGGTATCGCAGCTCATTGGAAATATAAGAAGGGAAATGCATCTAACTCATCTTCACCTGAAATGCTCTGGCTTCGACAACTGCACGAATGGCAGAAAGAGACCGAAGATCCTTCAGAGTTCTTAGAGGCCTTGCGCTTTGATCTTGGCAGTCCTGAAGTATTCGTCTTTACTCCGAAGGGGAGTGTGATCGCGCTTCCGGGGGGTTCAACACCAGTTGATTTTGCATACTCAGTTCATACCGATGTGGGCAGCCGTTGCGCTGGGGCTAAGGTAAATAATCGATTAGTTCCCCTAGATACGCGTTTGGTAAACGGTGATGTAGTTGAGATCGTCACAAATAAGAGTGAACATGCCGGACCATCCCGAGATTGGCTTAACTTTGTAAAGTCTCCACGAGCTCGATCAAAGATTAAGGCACACTTCAGTAAAGAACGACGCGAAGAAGCCATTGATGCCGGGCGAGAGTCTATCGCTCGTCAGATGCGCAAGGCTGGACTACCGCTACAGAAAATATTTGCGGGACATTCACTTCTGGAGTTAGCACACGATCTTCGATATCCGGATATTTCTGCGCTCTATAGCGCTGTCGGTGACGGCCATGTTTCTGCCGCTTCAATCATTGAGAAGTTAGTTGTCTCCTTGCGCGTTGAAGATTCGCATCCCGAACAAACTATGGAACAAGTCCCAACAGGTTCGCATTCGGTGCGACGTTCAAGCAGTGCAATTGAGGTCGAAGGTGTCGGAGATGTACTCGTTAAGTTGGCGCGCTGTTGCACGCCTGTACCAGGAGATTCGATAGTCGGTTTTATTACAAAGGGCAGCGGAATTTCTGTGCACCGTGATGATTGCATTAACGCAGCAGACTTGCGGCTAAACCAAGGTGAACGTATCGCGAAAGTTAAATGGTTGGTGGGTGCGGGCAGCGTATTCCTGGTAAATATCCAAATTGAAGCGCTGGATCGAGCCAGGTTGCTCGCTGACATAACGCGTACACTTTCAGAACAACATGTTAATATTTTAAGCGCCGCGGTAAATACATCGAAGGATCGAACAGCGATTTCAAAATTTACCTTTGAAATGGCAGATGCCACTCATTTAGATTCCGTCTTAGCGGCAGTTAGAGCGGTGGAAGGTGTCTATGACGTTTATCGCAATTAGTTAAATTCGGCGAGAGACTTTTCTGCCTCGGCAAGCCAAACTTTACGTGCTTCGGCTGAATCAAGAGCTTCTTTTGCTTTCTTATCGTTGCCGACAGATTGTGATTTAGCAGCGACCTTCTCGTAATTTACGATCGATTCGGCTAGTTGCTTAACCACATCAGCAGCGCGTGCTTTAGCCGCCGGGTCAGTCTTACGCCAGATCTCAGCTTCTGCGCTCTTAATTACATCTTCAATTTTTGCGATTCGAGCATCAAAGGCAGCGCGTTTATCGCGATGAGTGATCCCAATTTTCTCCCAAGAGCGTGAGAGTTCGCGGAATGCATTCTTTGCGGCTTTGGCATCAGTAAATGGCACAAGTGCCTCAATTTGAAGAATTAGCTCCTCGCGCTTTGCTAAATTGGCGGTCATAGAAACTTCGCGCTTTTCTAGGTCAGCGTTTTTGGCTGTAAAGAATTGATCCTGCGCTGCCTTGAATTTTGCCCAGAGTTTGGCATCATCACTTGGCTTGCCACGACCTGCGATCTTCCATTGATCCATTAAAGTTTTAAATTTGCGAGCCGTAGCAACCCAATCAGTTGATGTGGCTAGCGCAGTAGCTTCTTCAACCAAAGTTTTCTTGGCAGCCGATACCTTAGAAGTTGTCTCTTCTAGGCTGGCAAAGTGCGTACGACGGCGCTTATCAAACTTGTTGCGTGAGGCTGAAAAACGTTTCCATAGGTCGGCATCTGACTTCTTATCTAAACGAGGAGCAGACTTCCACTCTTCTAGGAGTGTTTTGAGACGATCTCCCGTAACTTTCCAATTCTCTGAATGTGCGAGTGATTCTGCTTCGGCGACTATTTTTTCTTTCTCAACTAAAACTTGTTCACGGTGAGCAGCCTTCGCTGCTAACTCGAGGGCTTTTTTCGCCTCATATGCTTCACGATGGCCCTCGATTAGCGGCTCAATTTGTTCTACCGATAGCGAGAGAGCTTGCAAATCGCCAACTCCATTTAACTCGTGTACTTGGTGACGTAGTTTCTTGACCGCCTCATATGCATCATCCGGAACTACTGCACCACTTGTGATGCGTGCAGCGGTTAAGGCAACTTCAGATGCCAGAGCTTCAAACTTGCGAACGAAATATTGCAACGCTTCCTCTGCGGTTTTGCCAGGATAGGAACCAACTGACTTTTCACCTTCTGGCGTAATTACAAATACAGTTCCGTCATCTGCCACTCGACCGAATTTTGACGGATCACCGATCAAAGCACTTGCCGCGCTAGGTGTAGCTGGTGCGATCTTTACTGATCCTGGATTGATATTTTCGGTCATGGTTTTCCCTTTCAGCGCGTCGGCTTTTTCGAGCCTTCGTTGTTTGAGTGTGCAGACGAGGTCTTGCGGAGATAAAAGGTACCCTGTCTTAGTTATCGGGGAAAGTTCGCGCTCAAAATGTGCCAGAAATAGGGGGTGATCTAATGTTGGTGACTTCATTCGTGGCGCCAATGTTCGCCACTAACTGCTGGGTTATCGCATCTGGCCCGGGTCAAGAGTGCATCATTGTCGATCCCGGCATGCCAGATATTTCGCATGAGATAACGGCGCTCGTTACCGAACATGGCCTAAAGCCAGTTGCGACACTTATTACTCATGGCCACTTAGATCATACTTTTTCAGTCAAACCTTTGGCCGATGGCTATGGAATTTCAGCTTATATTCATACCGAAGATCGCGACCTTTTGCTTCGTCCTCAAGGAGCACACCGCGCTGAATTCGTAGCAACTCTTGATGCGATGGAATTCGCTGAACCTAATGAAGTAAAAAATTTGCGTCATGGTGATGAGATCACAGTTCTAGATATGAAGATAACCGCAATTCATGCGCCTGGCCACACGCGGGGGAGCACGATGTTTGTGGTAAATGATGAGATTCTCATTAGCGGTGATGTTCTATTCGCGGGCTCGATTGGAAGAACCGATTTGCCATCGGGTTCGCAAGAAGCGATGGTTAAGACCCTAAAGACCCGCGTTCTGCCATTAAACGATGGCTTGCGTGTGCTTCCCGGCCATGGGCCAGAGACGACAATTAAATTCGAGCGAAAAAATAATCCTTATCTGAAAGAATTGCGCCTATGAAGTACGAAATGATTCAAGCACCTAAAGGGGTTAGCGAGTATGGGCCTCCGATGTCGGCTGCCTTTGAATGGGTGCGCGAATCTTTAATTGCCCCTGCAAAGCTTGCTGGTTACCAACTGATGGAATTGCCGGTCTTTGAAGACACAGCACTTTTTTCTCGTGGCGTTGGTGAATCAACAGATGTAGTAAGTAAAGAGATGTATACATTTGAAGATCGAGGTGGGCGTTCATTGACTTTGCGTCCCGAAGGCACAGCAGGAGTTATGCGCGCAGTTATTGAAAGTGGACTCGACCGGGGTCAACTCCCGATTAAAGTTTGGTATTCCGGCGCATTCTTTCGAGCTGAGCGTCCGCAAGCGGGTCGCTATCGTCAATTTTATCAAGTTGGTATTGAAGCGATCGGATTAGATGATCCAGCAATTGATGCCGAAGTAATTGCGATTGCAGATCAAGGTTTCAAATCTTTGGGTCTGCGTAACTACCGACTTGAAATTACCTCACTTGGCGATAACGAGTCTCGGGCGGCTCATCGCGTAGATCTTCTTAGATTTATCGCCACTTTAGATCTTGATGAGGCGACAAAAGCACGTGCAGCGATAAATCCGCTTCGCCTATTCGATGACAAGCGGATAGAGATGCAGAAAGCGATGGCGCAAGCACCGCTGCTCCTTGACTACCTGTCGCAAAAGTCAGCCGAGAATTTCAAGCAAGTTAAGAGCTACCTTGATCAACTTGGTATCACCTATCAAGTAAATCCAAGGATGGTTCGCGGTTTGGATTACTACACCGGAACGACATTTGAATTCATACATGAAGGATTGGGAGCCCAGTCTGGAATCGGTGGCGGAGGACGCTATGACGGACTAATGGAGATTCTTGGTGGGCAAGGGCTCTCTGGAATTGGATTCGGATTAGGTGTTGACCGGGCTCTGCTTGCCGCACAAGCCGAAGGTGTCTTGCTTGAAAACCAATTCTCATCAGATCTATTTATTATCCCGCTAGGTGATAACCAGAAATCTCGCGCGCTCTCATTGGCAGCGCAGTTACGTCTTTGCGGATTTCGCACGGAAATCGCATTTGGAAATCGTGCGCTAAAAGGTGCGATGAAAGCCGCCGATAAGAGTGGATCTCGTTATGTAATTGTGCTCGGAGATTCTGAGGTCGCATCAGGTACGGTCGAACTCAAACGTATGAGTGATGGCTTCACTTCATCGGTTAAGATTGAGGAATTGCAGAAGGCTCTAACTGGAGCGCTCTGATTTAAATATCTTTCTAAGGCGGATCTTCTCTGATGTTAAGAACACATGACGCTGGATCACTTCGAGCATCTCATGCTGGTCAGACTGTTTCACTGGCAGGTTGGGTAGCCCGGCGTCGCGATCATGGCGGTGTGGCATTTATCGACCTACGTGATTCAACCGGTTCTGTTCAGGTAGTCATTCGCGATGAAGAATTAGCAGGTTCTTTACGCGCCGAATGGTGTCTACAAATTACAGGTGAAGTTGTACTTCGACCTGAAGGCAACGCTAATTCGACTCTTCCAACTGGTGCTATCGAAGTAATGGGCGATGACATTAAAGTCCTAAGCGAATCTGCGGCCTTGCCATTTCCAGTGGATAGCGGGAATGACTCGGAAATATCAGAGGAAGTTCGCTTGAAGTATCGCTATCTGGATCTGCGTCGGGAAAAGCCTGCCGCTAATTTACGACTTCGTTCAAAAGTCACATCAGTTATTCGAGGCGTTATGGAAGATTTAGATTTTCTCGAAATTGAAACTCCGTATCTGACTCGAAGTACACCTGAGGGCGCGCGCGATTTCTTAGTTCCGGTTCGCCTGCAGCCCGGTAGTTGGTATGCCTTGCCGCAGTCGCCCCAGTTATTTAAGCAACTTTTGATGGTTGCGGGTATGGAACGTTATTACCAGATCGCACGCTGCTTCCGTGACGAAGATTTTCGCGCAGATCGTCAGCCAGAATTCACGCAATTAGATATTGAAATGTCTTTTATTGATCAAGCCGATATTTTATCCGTTGCTGAAAAACTTTTGGTGAAAATTTGGAAAGAATCAGTTGGCTTTGATATTCCGACACCGATTCGTCACATGAGGTATGCCGATGCAATGCAGAACTACGGTTCTGATAAACCAGACTTGCGATTTGATTTACAACTAATCGAACAGACCGCATTCTTTGCCAAGACGGAGTTTCGAGTCTTCCAGGCTCCATATGTTGGCAGCGTAGTAATGCCTGGGGGTGCAGTCTCACCTCGTCGTGAATTGGATGCTTGGCAAGATTGGGCAAAGGCGCGCGGTGCTAAAGGCTTGGCATACATTTTAGTAAATGACGATGGAACTCTTGGCGGGCCAGTTTCAAAGAATATTTCAGAATCAGAACAGAGGGGAATTGTGGCTGCTGCCGGTGCAAAAGCTGGGGATGCGATCTTCTTCGCAGCGGGCGAGCGAAGCGCCTCCCTTGCACTTCTCGGAGCGGTGCGTCTTGAAATAGGTAAGCGTTGTAATTTAATAAGTGAAGGCGCTTGGGAATTCCTCTGGGTTGTAGATGCCCCAATGTTTGAACCAACTGATAACGGTGGTTGGACAGCGGTTCATCATCCATTTACTGGACCTAAACCAGAGTTTGCTAAGAGTTTTGCTAGCGATCCAGCAAGTGCCTTGGCTTATGCCTATGACATTGTTCTCAACGGTACTGAACTTGGCGGAGGATCAATTCGTATCCATGACCGTGAGATACAGAAAGATGTATTCACCGTAATCGGTTTAAGCGATGAGGAAGCGGCAAGTAAATTCGGTTTCTTACTTGAGGCATTTAATTACGGTCCACCTCCTCATGGTGGAATCGCACTCGGTCTCGATCGCGTCTGTGCGCTATTAACGGGCAGTGACTCAATTCGCGAAGTAATCGCTTTTCCAAAGACTGCCAGTGGGGCAGATCCACTTACCGGTGCTCCCACTCCGATTACACCCGCACAGCGTAAAGAAAGTGGTGTTGATGGAGCCACAAAGGCAGAAGTCCAGAAGTAAAGGCCTTCTCAGGTAGGCTAGAGATAGATGTAAAACTAGGTGAGGATATAAATGGTTACCGGCCCAGGAGGAGTTGCAACGATTATCGCGGCCTGCTCACTTCTCGTCATTGCGATTGCAGTGTCATATGCGGTTATCCGTATAGGGCGTCTACTTGATGAAGCGAAAGTCTCGCTTAAGGTTTTAACTGATGAAGCTGCTCCTTTGATCCACGAATCAACTCGCACGGTTGAGTTAGTTAACAGCCCACTTGAAAGTTTTGCACGGATCACTAAAAATGTTGAAGATGTAACGACAAAAGTGGCAGATGCAACGACTGGATTTATGGATAAGAGTGGCCCTGCAGTAAAGGTCGCTGGCGCGCTAATTAGCGCAGCAGGCATGAGCAAATCACGCTCAAAAAAGAAGAAGAAGGCGGAGTGATCCCCAACAGTGGAATCCGCCGAGATCCGTTCGCGCTGGCTGCGCTTCTTTGAAAGTGATAACCGAGAAGGTTTAACTCACACAGTTATTCCGTCAGCATCGCTAATTGCCGATGATCCAAATCTATTGCTTGTTAATGCCGGCATGGTTCCCTTTAAACCGTATTTCCTAGGTGAAGTTACTCCACCTTTTAAGCGTGCGACATCTGTACAAAAGTGTGTACGTACTCTTGATATAGATGAGGTTGGGAAAACGACACGTCACGCTTCGTTTTTCCAGATGTGTGGCAACTTCTCATTCGGTGATTACTTTAAAGAGGGTGCGATAGCGCTAGCTTGGGATTTATTAACTAGACCTATAGCAGATGGTGGATATGGCTTTGCCGAAGATAAATTGTGGGTGACCGTCTATTTAACTGATGATGAAGCCGCTGACATCTGGCATAAGAAAATAGGTATTCCCAAAGAACGAATTCAGCGTCGCGACATGGCCGATAATTTCTGGTCAATGGGAGTTCCTGGTCCGTGTGGTCCATGTTCTGAAATCTATTTTGATCGTGGTCCTGCCTATGGTCGCGATGGTGGGCCTATTGCAGATGAGAATAGATACCTAGAAATTTGGAACCTAGTCTTTATGCAAAATGAACGTGGTGCTGGTGGCGGTAAGGGGGACTTTCCGATTCTTGGAGAACTGCCTGCTAAAAGTATTGATACTGGGCTAGGCCTAGAACGTACAGCAGCGCTTTTGCAAGGTGTAGAAAATATTTACGAAATTGATACGACTATGCAAATTTTATCTAAAGCCATGGATCTATCCGGAGTTAAGTACGGTAAAGAAGAAAAGACTGATATTTCTTTACGTGTTATTGCAGATCATGCACGAACTTCTGCGATGTTAATTGGAGACGGTGTGACTCCAGGCAATGAAGGTCGCGGTTATGTTCTGCGACGTATGATGCGCAGAACTATCCGAAATATGCGTCTGCTCGGAACAAATGATCCTGTGATGTCCGAACTTAGCCTGGCTGCTATTGGCGCGATGGGTCCACAATATCCAGAACTTATATCAGATCAGAAACGAATCCTAGAAGTATCTATTTCGGAAGAAGAATCATTCCTGCAGACGCTAAAGAGTGGAACTCAGATCTTTGATATTGCATCTTCTGAACTTAAAAGTAAGAAAGTAAAGATTCTTCCGGGTGAGGAGGTATTTAAATTACACGATACCTATGGTTTCCCATTTGATCTAACTCTAGAAATGGCACGCGAACAAGGTTTAGAAGTCGATGAAGTTGGATTCACGCGACTAATGAAGGAGCAACGCGATCGAGCTAAAGCAGATGCTAAGGCGAAGAAGAGCGGCCATACCGATCTAAGCGAGTATAAGAAAATTCTTGATTCCTATGGCACAACTGAATTCGTTGGTTATGCCCATCTGTCGGCAGAGTCAAAGATCAGTGGAATTCTTCTTGACGGAATCAGTGTAAAAAGCGCGCAGGCAGGCGATGACGTTGAGATTGTTTTAGAACGCACTCCTTTCTATGCCGAAGGTGGCGGTCAGTTAGCCGATGGCGGGCTAATCACTTTGGGAAATGGCACAGTCATTGAAATTAATGATGTGCAAAGTCCTATGACGGGACTGTCAGTGCATCGCGGCCGGGTACGCTCTGGTGCGCTAACAATTGGTGATGGAGCTCTGGCAGAGATTGATCAAGAACGTCGCGATGCAATTTCGCGCGCGCACACTGCAACACATATGGTGCACAAAGCATTCCGCGAGATCCTCGGTGAGACAGCAACGCAAGCAGGTTCCGAGAACTCACCTGGACGTTTCCGTTTCGACTTCCCAGCAACTGGAGCGCTTTCCGAAGGTGTACTCGATGAGGTTGAATCACGCGTTAATACTCTGCTTCTAGATAATCTTGAAGTCAGCGCTGAGGTGATGTCTCAAGATGAGGCTAAAAAAATCGGAGCAATGGCCTTATTCGGTGAAAAATATGGCGATCGCGTACGCGTTGTAAGCGTAGGAGATTGGGCCCGCGAACTTTGTGGCGGAACGCACGTCGCTCGTTCTGGTCAGTTGGGTGTAATTAAATTATTAAGTGAATCATCTATTGGAGCTGGTGTACGTCGCGTTGAAGCAGTAGTCGGTGTCGATGCATATCGATTCCTGGCACGTGAGCATATGTTGCTTAATTCTTTATCCGGGCTAATGAAAGGTGCACGAGCAGAGGAACTCCCAGAACGAATTTCTGATCTTTTAGCAAAAATGAAAGATATCGAAAAAGAGTTGGCGACTTTGCGATCAGCATCGGCGATGTCCGATCTTTCCTCAGTGGCTGCACAAGCTAAAAACTTGGGTGGCACTAGCGTAATTCTGACCAAGGTAGCTGAAGGAATCGTCGTCGATGATCTACGTAAAATCGCACTTGATTTGCGTAATCGAAATACAGATTCTGTGGTTGGTTTAATAAGTATTTGTGATGGTAAACCAGTTCTGGTTATCGCAGTTAGTGATGCTGCGCGGGCTAAAGGTCACAAAGCGGGGGCGCTGGTTAAGATTGGATCAACAGTTCTTGGCGGTGGCGGTGGCGGTAAAGATGATTTCGCGCAAGGTGGCGGTAATACAGTCTCTGAAATCGACGCGGCGCTGATTGCGATAGAGCACTCTCTCGCAGGCAAGTAATGTCACACATCGGCCGACGAATTGCCTTTGACTATGGTGATGTTCGAATCGGTGTCGCGGTCTGTGATCCTGATGGGATTCTGGCTACCCCGTTAACTACTTTGCAGAGTAAGGACCCGGCTTTAAAGAAGCAGATAGCAGGGCTAATTGATGAGTACGAACCAAGAAAGATCTATGTTGGTCAGCCTAAATTATTAAGTGGCGCGGACGGATCTGCAGTGGCAAAGGCTCTAGTGTTCGCTGAGATGCTGACCTCAAATTTCGATATCCCGGTAGTTCTGGTGGATGAACGCCTTTCAACGGTCTCGGCTGCCAAGCAGTTACGCGAATCCGGCGTAAACGCAAAAAATGCACGTTCGGTAATTGATGCTGCTGCAGCGGTTGCAATTCTTGAACAGGGCTTGGCCAATGAGCGGAAGTAGATCGGCGTTTTTGAGAGTAACTGCAGCGCTTGCAGTGGTATTTATTTTCACAGGGGGAGTCCATCAACTTCGATCTGGAGTCAATGCAGCGCCAGACTTTCCTTGCAGCGTCGATTCTGCAGTAGATGTTTCTATAGAGATTTCTAAAGGTGCAACTGGTTCAGCCATCGCGCTGCAGCTTTATGAGGCGGGTGTCATTAAATCTAGTCCAGCTTTTTTCAGATTGGCAGTTGCTGACAAAAGGTCAACCATGATCGCGCCAGGTGCTCACATTCTTGGTAAAGAGATTTGCGCAGCAGATGCCCTTGATCAACTGCTCGACTCTAAACGAATTGCAGGCTTGATTAATATCATCGAGGGCGCATGGAGCAGTGAGATTATCAAATCTATGGTTGCTGCCGGCTTCAAGGAAACTGATATCAAGTCAGCGATCTCGCAAATTAGATTACCAACAGGCTTGAAAGTATTGGAGGGCTTGCTGTTTCCTGCGCAGTATTCTTTTGCTAAAGGCACGAGCGCGCAAGATGCCTTGCAAGCAATGATGGATCGTGCGATGACTGAACTATCTAAGAGTGGAATTACCACCAGTGCTGGGAAATACAACGCACAGCAGTTGGTAACGATGGCATCGATTATTCAGGCTGAAGGTAGCACTCAGGATTTTGCAAAGATTTCTCGAGTTATTCATAATCGCTTGGAGAAAGGCATGCCGCTACAAATGGATTCCACGGTGCATTATGTTCAAAAAGTTAGAGGAAACATTTTTTTGAGCACCAAATCAACTCTTCTGAAGTCCGATTACAACACTTATAGAAAATACGGTCTACCACCAGGTCCTATTTGTAATCCAGGCTTCGATGCTTTATTTGCAAGTGCCAATCCAGCGGAGGGTGATTGGATCTATTTCATCACTGTTGCACCGGGGGATACCCGGTTTACCGAATCGAATGACCAGTTCTCAACCTGGAAGATAGAATATAAGAAGAATTTACGTGCCGGCCTATTTGGGAGTTC
The DNA here is from genome assembly GCA_009691135.1 of Candidatus Planktophila sp. Taxonomy (GTDB): domain Bacteria; phylum Actinomycetota; class Actinomycetes; order Nanopelagicales; family Nanopelagicaceae; genus Planktophila. Next base: position 9,626 of record SHVF01000012.1, on the reverse strand, counting down.
GAAATGAGTAATAAAACGTTGAAAGGTGCGGTGCTCGGTTTTCCTATAGAGCACTCTCTTTCTCCGCTTTTGCATAAGACGGCATTTCAACTTTTGGACATTGTAGGCGAATACACAGCTATCGAGGTTCAAGGTGGCAAACTTGAAAAATTCATAATCGAGCATGGTTACCAGTATGACTACTTTTCATTGACGATGCCCCTAAAAGAGGAAGCGCTTGAATTAGGAATTCCAATCCAGATAGATGTTTTAGGGCGACATATTCAATCTTTAAATACTTTAGTTAATCGCGATGGCCATTGGTCAGCAACGAGTACTGATGGTTCTGGTTTTTTAAAGGCGCTGTCGAACGCTGGATTTGATCGTTTCGAAAATGTTTTAATTCTTGGCGCCGGAGGAACCGCGCGGGCTGTAGCTGGAGCCCTCGACGATATTGCAGGCTCTGTCGATGTGATGCGCAGAAGTGTGCGTCGCAGTGCGGCGATTGCCTCCTGCTTTACCAAGATCGAATGTGAGTTCTTGGATTGGGATGATCAAATCGACTTAAGAAAGTATGATCTTGTGGTCAACACAACACCTTCAGGAGCCGCTGACTTGGTTGCCGATAATTTGGCATCGCATACAGACGCAGTTCTATTTGATGTCTTGTATAAACCTTGGCCTACCTTGTTGGCTAGAAGGTGGAGCGATGCTGGTGGCAGAACGATCAGCGGCCTTGAACTCTTGTTATACCAAGGCATTGATCAATTAAATTTAGTTACTTCAACGAGCGATCGTGCGATTGAAAGTGAGCTGCGTATTGCACTTTCCAAGGCGATTGGTTAGTCCACAGGCCCTGAGAAGCAGCTGTTTGCGCGGACTACTCTTTTGAGATGTTTCTAGCACTTATTTTAATATCGCTTTATATATCTTTTGTAGATTTTCGTCACCACCGCATATCCAATCGCGATCTTTTGCTGACCTTCCTATTGCTTTTATCGCTTAGCGCCATCACTCAAACAGGTGTGCATCCACTAACTGCTTTCTCAATATTACTTTTTTCCCCACTAATCTTGCGAGCCCGAATCGGAGCCGGTGATATAAAGCTATTAACTGTCCTAGCCTTCTTCTTCATTCCACTTACGTGGGATATTGCCTCGGATTTTTCACTCTCCTTTACCTTGATAACTGCCGCACTCTTGGTAATTCAACTGCTCAGGTCTCATTCTTTCGCTGGATCTATCGCCTTAGCTCCAGCGATTTGTGGCGCAGTAATTTGGTGCGCAAGATAGCGCTGTGATCTGACACAATATGCCAATGCGTTGGCTTACTGCAGGTGAATCTCACGGACAAGCCCTTTCGGCAATTATCGAAGGTATTCCGGCCAACGTCGCCCTTACTTCAAAAGAAATTGATTATCATTTGGCTCGTAGACGTTTAGGTTTTGGTCGTGGTGCTCGACAGAATTTTGAAGCAGATAAAATTACGATTCTTGGTGGCATTCGTTTGGGCTTCACGCAAGGTGGTCCAATTTCAATTCAAATTGGTAACTCCGAGTGGCCAAAGTGGGAAAAGGTTATGTCGGCCGATCCAGTACCTGAAGAAGAGATAAAAGATTTAGCTCGAAACGCTCCTCTCACTCGCCCTCGTCCCGGTCACGCAGATTTAGTCGGAATGCAGAAATACGATTTTGATGACGCTCGACCTATTTTAGAGAGAGCTAGCGCGCGCGAAACTGCGGCTCGAGTAGCACTCGGCGCGGTGGCTCGTGCTTTTCTTGAACAAAGTGTTGGCATAAGAATTCTTAGTCACGTAGTCTCTATTGGTCAGGTTCGAATTCCTGAAGGTACGGCGCTACCTTTGCAAAGTGATATGGAGCGCATAGATGCTGATCCAGTTCGTTGTTCTGATGCTGCCACAAGTGCACTGATGATCACCGAAATCGAATCTGCACATTCTGACGGTGACACTCTCGGCGGTGTTTGCGAAGTTTTGGCATACAACCTGCCGCCCGGGCTTGGATCCTACGTTCATTCGGACCGACGCCTCGATGCAAAACTTGCCGGTGCGATGATGGGTATTCAAGCAATTAAAGGCGTTGAGATTGGTGATGGATTCTTAACTACTACTCGCCGCGGATCAGTGGCACATGATGAGATCGAACGTGGCAGCGATGGCTTGATTAAACGTCGCACCGACCGAGCAGGTGGAACTGAGGGCGGTATGTCTAACGGTGAAATCTTGCGCGTTAGCGTTGCGATGAAACCAATTTCAACAGTACCGAAAGCGTTAGATACCATCGATGTGAAAACTGGTGAGGCAGCCAAGGCTATTAATCAACGATCAGATGTTTGCGCAGTCCCAGCTGCTGGTGTTGTTGCCGAAGCGATGGCTGCACTTGTTCTGGCAGAAGCGGTACTTGAGAAATTTGGTGGAGATAGCGTTAGTGAGACTCGTCGTAACTTCGAGTCTTATATGGCAAATTTACGTTTTAAGTAGCCTTAGATGAGTAAATCGATAATTCTAATTGGTCCTCCAGGTGCAGGTAAGAGCACCATAGGCAAACAACTCGCACGTAGCCTGAACTGCTCGTTTACGGATACTGATGACATCATCGAAGCGCAAACTGGTTCCACAATATCTCAAATATTTATTGACCAAGGCGAACCTTGGTTTCGCGAATTAGAAGTAGAAGTAGTTCTAAAAGCTATTGCAGAAATAGATGGTGTTCTCTCACTTGGTGGCGGAGCGCCGTTGTCGCAACCTGCTCAAGAATCGTTGCAAAGAATTTTAAGTCCGATAGTTTTTCTCGACGTATCTTTAGCGACCGCGGCTCCACGAGTGGGATTTAATCGTGATCGCCCACTTTTGTTAAATAATCCACGCGCAGCATGGCAAACGTTAATGGAGAAGCGCCGGCCCATATACGAATCAGTGGCAACTCATACAGTTGCAGTAGACGGTCTCTCCCCAAAAGAAGTCGCTAGAAAGATTCGGGAAATTGTTGGTCAAAGTCAATGAGTATACAGAGTGATGTTGTTAGGCTAAGTCAATGATTATTGAGGTTCAGGCGGAGCGAACTTATCCTGTCATCATCGACACTGCTTGGAAAGTTGAACTCTCCAAGTTGCTAGTGGGCCGAAATAAAGCGGCAATTATCGTTTCTGAGAAGATGCAAGCCTCTATAAAAGATCTGATCGCCACCGATGCAGAGGTGCTTATCTTTCCGATCCCAGATGGTGAGCCCGGCAAGAGCAGCGCCACGCTTAATAAAATTTGGGATTGGCTCGGTGCAGCAGGTTTTACCCGTAGCGATTTGATCATTGCAATTGGCGGCGGAGCAGTAACTGATTTAGCTGGTTTTGCTGCGGCATCATGGCTACGCGGGATCGATTGGGTGGCGATTCCAACAACAGTTGCTGGCGCAGTCGATGCGGCAATCGGTGGAAAGACTGCGATCAATAGTGAATATGGTAAGAATCTAATCGGTGCATTTTATAGTCCTAGTGCAGTAATAATTGATGTTTCTTGGTTTGACTCACTTAGCGATCGTGACTTCGCGGCAGGACTAGCTGAGGTTGTAAAAGCAGGATTTATATCAGATGCTAAAATTCTTCAACTAATCAGTGATTCGAAGATTTTAGATCTTCGCTCTAATCGCGCTGCAGTGATAGAGCTTGTCTCGCGCGCCATCGCAGTAAAGGCTGAGATAGTTTCCTCAGATTTCAAAGAGAATTTTGGTCGTGAAGTTTTGAACTATGGCCATACTTTGGGCCATGCGATCGAATTACACTGTAAATACGATTTACGGCATGGAGAGTGTGTCTCAATAGGAATGGCCTTTATGGCCCAGCTTCAGCTCTCACTTGGCCTAATATCTTCTGAGTTGGCCCAGCAGCATATTGATATTCTAAAAAACTTGGGGTTACCAACTACCTATAAACGTCAGGCGTGGCCAAGCCTGCTTTCGAGTATGTATCTCGATAAAAAATCACGCGGTAAAACCCTGCGATTGGTTACGATTAAGGGGATCGGGATAACGGATCGTCTGGAAAACCCAGATGAGAAGATCTTATTGGCAGCCTACGAAAAGGTGAGTTTATGAACGTTCTAGTTATCAATGGCCCAAATTTGGCGCGTTTAGATATTAGAGACTCTTCAATTTACGGTGACATGACGTATCCACAGTTAGTTGCACATATCGAATCTGCGGCTAAGACACATGGCTTTGTAGCAGATGTTCGACAAAGTGACGATGAAGCTACAATAATCTCTTGGTTACACGAGGCAGCAGATAAGAATCTGCCGGTAATTATCAATCCGGCGGCTTTCACTCACTATTCATACGCCATTCGTGATGCAGCAGAATTGGTTAAGAGCCCTCTTATTGAGGTACATCTTTCCAACCCATTGGCGCGCGAAGAGTTTCGTCACACATCAGTTATTTCTGGGGTCGCCAATGGAAGCATTGGGGGATTTGGCCCAAATTCTTACTCATTAGCCTTGATTGCTTTAAAGGCGTTGACTGCTTAGAAGTTCGGGTAAACTTTCCAAATTGCCTTCGAAAATCGAAGGCCAACCTCGCGTAAAGCTCTTTGAGTTGGCAATTGGTTGATCTTGCGCAGATTGCGCGAACTGGAGTAAATCGTGGCAACAACAAATGATCTAAAAAATGGAATGACCCTTGATATAGATGGTCAACTATGGACTGTTGTTGAATTCCAACACGTAAAGCCAGGAAAAGGTCCAGCATTTGTTCGCACCAAGTTAAAGCAAGTTCTTACTGGCAAGGTAGTTGATAAGACATTTAACGCCGGAGTGAAAGTTGAAATAGCTATTCTTGAGAAACGTGAAATGAACTTCCTATATAAAGAGAGCGAAGATTTCGTTTTTATGGATAATAAGACTTTTGATCAAATGAATATATCGGCGGCCGTTGTCGGCGAAGCCTCTAATTACATGCTTGAGAACACTGAGGCGATAGTTGCAATCCATGAAAATAATCCGTTGTATATCGAACTACCCGCATCTGTGGTCTTAACAATTACTTACACAGAGCCTGGACTACAAGGTGATCGTTCATCTGGTGGAACTAAGCCTGCAACAGTTGAAACCGGTATTGAAATTCAGGTTCCACTTTTTATAAAACAGGATGAAAAAGTTCTCGTTGATACTCGCGATGGTTCATACCAAGGTCGCGCCAACTAGTGTCAGCCCGAAGTAAGGCTCGCAAGCAGAGCCTTGATCTGCTCTACGAAGGCGATATACGCGGTCAAGCGCCAGCGGATTTACTTGCCTCTAGAGAAGTAGTTGATGAGGGACCCGATGCTCGACCTATTCGTGAATATACAAAAGAGTTAATCTCTGGAATTGCCGATAACCGTAGAAAAATTGATGAACTTATTTCAACTTACGCTCAAGGTTGGGATATGGATCGTCTACCTGCCGTAGATCGCAACATCTTGAGGCTTGGAATTTACGAGATTCTCTGGTGTAAGGATCTAGATGATGCCGTCGCAATCGATGAGGCGCTGAATTTAGCGAGAGAACTTTCTACTGATGACTCGGCTGGCTACATCCACGGGGTTCTGGGTAGAATTTCAAATATAAAAGAGAGTTTGGCTATTTAAGGCTGATTAGCACCAAACGTTTTTCGGTTAGCCAGGTTTTCAATTCTGGCAACGTCAGGGTAATGAGCAAGGTAAGTGTGTCAAAATCACTTGCTCGAAGGGTCAGTACTTCACCGTTCCAGTCACTTCTGCGTGCAGCGATTGCCGAGATAAATGCTTGTAGGGTTCTGATCTTTTCATCGGGATCAGATTTTATGAGTTCACCAAGTCGACGCTGATCGATAGTTAAGGTTTCGGGGTTGATGGCATCGGTGCGCGAGAAGTCTCCAAGTAGATTGGCGACTGGAATACCAAATAGCTCAGCGATTTCAATAGAGCGGGCTAAGGATAGTGCGCGAGATCCGCGCTCATATGAACCCATCACCACAGCCTTAATAGAACCGGATGAGCGGCTTTCAACATCATGGAGTGTCCAACCGCGCGCCTTTCGCAGTGTGCGAATTCGGAGGGCAACTGATGCACTCGTTGGTTGGGAAAATGGTGAGTTATTTGTCATCTCCTCAGGCTAGGTCTACGTGGTGGGGGCGTGTTGCCGACTGTCCACAGGATGGTGCAATTGGGATGTATCATTTGCCAACATCCTTTAACGACCCGTCCTGCGAGGCGGGGAAGGAGATTTAAATGAGCCTTGCCCTGCCTGCGCCAGATATTGCTCGCGCGCTGATTCGCATCTCCCATGAAATTTTAGAACGAAATTCAGGTTCCGCAAATATAACTTTGTTGGGAATTCCAACACGTGGCGCTCATCTAGCTAAACGCATCGCCTTCGCAATTGAAGCAATTGAAGGCACGAGCGTTCAGATGGGTACTCTCGATATCACCTTGCACCGCGATGACTTACGGATGCGCGCACCTCGGGCTCTCATGCCAACGGTTATCCCCTCTCTTGGCGTGGAGGGTCGCGATGTTGTACTTGTAGATGATGTTCTCTTCTCGGGTAGAACTATCCGGGCAGCCCTGGATGCACTTGGCGAAATAGGCAGACCGAAATCTGTGCAATTAGCAGTGTTAGTTGACCGTGGCCATCGCCAACTGCCAATCCGAGCGGATTTCGTTGGAAAAAATTTACCAACATCGATCGAGCAGAGCGTTGTGGTTCATCTGAGAGAACTTGATGGTGCAGAAGAAGTTCTCATTGAAGGACCGGCATCATGAAGCACCTGCTTTCGATAAATGATATTTCAAAAGTAGATGCAATCTCGATTCTAGATACTGCTCAAGAGTTAGCACGAGTGAGTGATGGACCAATGAAAAAACTGCCAACTTTGCGCGGTCGGACTATCGTAAATCTCTTTGCAGAGGATTCAACCCGCACACGAATTTCTTTTGAGGCTGCTGCTAAGCGACTCTCTGCTGATGTCATCAACTTTTCTTCCAAAGGTTCGAGTATCAGTAAGGGTGAATCGTTAAAAGATACTGCGCAAACTTTGCAAGCGATGGGAGCGGATGCAGTAATCATTCGACATTCAGCATCAGGTGCCGCACAGCGTTTAGCGGATTCAAAATGGATGTCTGGTTCTGTCATTAATGCAGGAGACGGAACTCATGAGCATCCCAGCCAGGCTTTGTTAGATGCATTTACTATCCGCAAGCATTTATCCAAAGGAGCGACTGATCTAACCGGTTTGCGAGTTGCCATCGTTGGAGATGTTCTACATTCTAGAGTTGCGCGCTCAAACGTTCTCTTATTATCTAAGCTTGGAGCGCAGGTCGTTCTGGTTGCGCCACCAACGCTTTTGCCGCTTGGAATCGAGTCTTGGCCGTGCCAAATCTCTTACGATCTTGATGAGGTTATCTCGAACGTGGATGCGATCATGATGTTACGTATTCAAATAGAGAGAATGAGCGAGATGTATTTCCCTAACGCTCGCGAATATTCCCGATATTTCGGTCTAAATAGCGACCGAATTCGCGCCATGAAACCTGAAGCAATAGTTATGCATCCGGGTCCAATGAATCGAGGATTAGAAATTACAGCTGATGCCGCTGATGGCGCCCGTTCAGTGATCGTTGAACAAGTTACCAACGGAGTGAGTATTCGAATGGCGATTTTGTATCTGCTGCTCTCTGGTAATCAGGAAATTACGGAAAATGGAGTAAATTCATGAAAAACGGAAGTTTTCTACTGACAGGTGTGACTCTGCCTAATGGCAGTAAGAGCGACATAGCAATTAGTGATGGGAAGATCTCCGATATTGCTGCAAATCTCATTGCAGGTAAAGGTGTTACTAAAGTAGATCTTGCAGGCTCGATCGCACTTCCAGGACTTGTTGATTTACACACCCATCTACGTGAGCCAGGCAAGGAAGATGCCGAGACCGTTCTTTCCGGAACGATGGCCGCTGCCAAGGGTGGCTTCGTTGCTGTATCTGCGATGGCAAATACATCACCGGTTGCAGATACTGCAGGAGTTGTTGAACAAGTTTTCGCACTTGGTCAGAGCGCGGGTTTCGCCGATGTCTTTCCGATCGGGGCAGTAACAGAAGGTTTGAAGGGTGAAAATTTAGCTGAGATCGGAGCGATGGCTGATTCTCGCGCCAGAGTTCGCGTCTTTAGCGATGATGGAAGTTGCGTATTCGATCCTCTCGTTATGCGCAGAGCACTGGAATATGTCAAGAAATTTGATGGTGTTATTGCCCAGCACGCACAAGACCCGCGATTGACGCAAGGGGCGCAGATGAATGAAGGAGAAATTTCTTCACGCCTTGGCTTAAAGGGCTGGCCAGCGGTGGCGGAAGAGGCGATTATCGCACGAGATGTTTTATTGGCCGATCACGTGCAATCACGTTTACATATCTGTCACTTAACAACTGCTGGGGGAGTTGAGATTATTCGTTGGGCGAAAGCTCGTGGTATTAGAGTCACTGCAGAAGTAACTCCGCATCATCTTCTGCTCACGGATGAAAGCGCTCTTAGCTATGACCCTATTTTTAAAGTTAATCCACCACTTCGCACACAAAAAGATGTAGAAGCGCTGCGAGAAGGTTTGGCTGATGGAACTATCGATATCGTTGCAACCGATCACGCCCCGCATCCGGCAGAAGCAAAAGAGTGCGAGTGGCAGGAAGCAGCATTCGGAATGTTAGGACTGGAAAGTGCGCTTTCGATTATTAACCAGACTATGGTGCAAACAGGTCTAATGAATTGGGAGGCAGTGGCTGATCGCATGAGTTACGCCCCTGCAAAAATCGCGCGGTATGCAGATCACGGTAAGGCGCTGGCGGTTGGCTCGATCGCAAACATCACGCTAATTAATCCGGCCCATTCATATCGAGTAGACCGCGACCTAGTTGCCTCACGTAGCCGTAATACTCCCTTCCATGGGATGGACTTGCTGGGTGCCGTCACGGCAACGTTTTTCAGAGGTCTGCCAACTTTTCTCTTTGGAAAACTCACCTCAATTCATCAAGACACATCCGAAAGAGCTAGCAAGTAATGGCTAAAGCGTTCTTAGTTTTAGATGATGGCAGAATCTTCGAAGGAAAGTCTTGGGCTGCAACCGGTCGCACATTCGGAGAAGCGGTTTTTCAAACTGGCATGACTGGTTATCAAGAAACGCTGACTGATCCGAGTTATCACAGACAAGTAGTTGTGATGACCGCTCCACATATTGGTAATACCGGTGTTAACACTCTAGATAACGAATCGCGCAAAATTTGGGTAGCAGGGTTCGTTGTCAGGAATCCATCAACGATTACCAGCAATTGGCGAAGTGAAAAAGATTTAGAAGTTGAACTGATCGAACAATCGATTGTTGGTATTCAAGGCATTGATACTCGCGCACTGACGCGCCACTTGCGTGATCGTGGTGCGATGCGCGTTGGAATCTTCTCAGATATTGAGCTGACGCGCGAGGAGATGCTAATCGAAGTGCGCAAGACCGAAGCGATGTCAGGTGCTTATTTAAGTCAGGATGTGTCAACGGATCAGACATATGTCGTGCCCGCAGTTGGTGATAAAAAGTTTACTGTGGCCGCAATCGACCTTGGTATTAAAGGTGCGACCCCGCGCGCTTTA
>SHVF01000057.1 GCA_009691135.1 Candidatus Planktophila sp. | reverse complement strand
TATGGCGATCGTAAAGATGGAACTTACGGTGAAGATTTAATCTTGCCTGTTCCAAATGGCACAGTCATACTTGATGAAAAAGGAAATCAATTAGCTGATCTAATTGGTACCGGAACAACTTTTCTAGCGGCGCAAGGTGGACACGGTGGCCTCGGCAACCTTGCACTCTCATCTTCAAAGCGTCGCGCACCAGGTTTTGCACTCCTTGGCGAACCAGGTGAAGAACGCACCCTTTATTTAGAACTTAAATCAGTTGCAGATATCGCTCTCGTTGGCTATCCAAGTGCTGGAAAGTCATCGCTAATTGCTGCTATTTCTGCAGCGCGTCCCAAGATTGCTGATTATCCATTTACAACCTTGGTTCCAAACTTAGGTGTAGTCCAAGCGGGTGATACTCGCTTTACGGTTGCAGATGTTCCAGGTTTAATTCCGGGTGCATCGCAAGGCAAAGGGCTTGGCCTGGAATTTTTGCGCCACGTTGAAAGATGCGTTGCCTTGGTACATGTTCTCGATTGCGGAACGCTAGAAACAGATCGCGATCCAGTTAGCGACTTAGAAATTATTGAAGTAGAACTCGCACTCTATGGTGGCCTCGAAGATCGAGTTCGTATAGTTGCGCTAAATAAAATTGATCTACCTGATGGCAAGGCAATGGCCGACATGGTCGCGCAAACTCTGCGCGATAAGGGCTATGACGTTTATCCAGTATCTGCAGCAAGTCGCGAAGGCCTGCAGGAACTTCTCTATGCCATGGCACGCTTAGTTCAAAAGGCGCGTGCTGAAGCAGCAACTGAAGAACGCACTCGCATTATCTTGCGTCCAGTTGCAGTTGATGATTCTGGATTTATTGTGCAAGCAAATGCAGATGGTTCATTTAGCGTACGCGGTCAGAAAGTTGTGCGATGGGTTCGCCAGACAAACTTTAAGAACGCAGAAGCGATTGGATACCTAGCCGATCGTTTGGCACAACTTGGAGTTGAAAAAGATTTATTTAAGAAAGGTGCAGTTGCCGGCAGTGAAGTTCGCATCGGTTCAGGTGACAACGAAGTTGTCTTCGAATGGGAGCCAACTATCGAGGCTGGGGCAGAACAACTTGCCGGCCACTTGCATCGTCGCGGTGAAGATTCACGCCTTGAAGGCGCCTGGGTTGTCGAAGAACGTGTTGTCGATCAGCTATCTGATGATGAAATTGCGCAACAATGGGAGTACAACGTGGAGGATCCACATACTCCGCAAGAAGATTTAAGTAAGCCCCCAGTTAGCGAGGAAAAGTAAATGAACCGCATCGAAGTCACCGGCGCTAAGCGCGTTGTGATCAAGATCGGATCATCTTCTCTAACGGGAGAAGCAGGTTCTCACCTAAACGAATCCGCAGTCTCAAAGATTGTGGATTTGGTCGCAACTCTTACTAAGCGTGGTGCTGAAGTTGCACTAGTTACATCTGGTGCGATCGCAACCGGGCTTGCTCCACTTGGACTAAAGGTTCGACCAAAAGATTTAGCGACTCAACAAGCAGCGGCATCGGTTGGTCAAGGTTTACTCATTGCAAAGTACAACCAGAATTTTGCACGCCATGACATCGTCTCATCACAAGTACTTCTGACAACTGAAGATGTGGTGCGCCGTTCGCATTATCAAAATGCGCAGCAAACTCTCTTTAAATTACTTTCATTAGGCGTAGTTCCAATTATCAATGAAAATGACTCGGTCGGAACGCAAGAGATCCGATTCGGAGATAACGATCGACTGGCAGCACTCGTTGCGCTGTTAATCGGCGCAGATTTATTGGTTCTGATTTCAGATGTTGATGCTCTCTATGACGCGCCTCCATCACAGCCAGGAGCAAAAGCTATTCATCTTGTTAATGCAATGAGTGATATTGAATCTGTTGTTGTCGGTGGCGCAGGCACTGCAGGCGTTGGTAGCGGGGGAATGGTTACCAAGATTGAAGCGGCACGGATTTCAACGGGTGCAGGTATTCCAATGCTGCTGACTTCACTTGAAAAAGCAGAGCAAGCTTTAAGCGGAGCCGAAGTTGGAACCCTATTTGCAGCACACGGTGTTCGCACCAATTCCCGTCTGCTCTGGTTGGCGCATGCCTCAACCCCTCAAGGTCGATTGATTTTGGATGCAGGCGCAGTCACTGCAATCTTGGAGCGTGGAGTTTCTTTGCTGCCGGCCGGCGTAACAGCCGTGGAAGGTGAATTTATCGCAGGTGATACCGTGGAATTAGTAGGTCCAGATCAGAAGGTAATTGCGCGCGGCTTAGTCGCATTCGATTCTGCTGAAATTCCACAAATGTTGGGTCGATCTACTAAAGAACTTGCTGCATCCCTTGGCGCTGAGTACGAGCGTGAACTCGTACATCGCGATGATTTAGTTCTGCTCTAACCCTTCTTTTCAGAAATCTCGCGCAACACTGCAGCGATTTTGTCGCTGGTGCCATCAGCGCTAGTTGGCATATCGCTCAACTTCACGATTACCGTGTCATGAAGCGCATCTTGATAGATGTATTGACCGTGTAGTCCCATCATCAAGTTAATCCCAGGATATGGGTGCCAAATTTGTGCAGCGTAACCCCATCCATAATCCAAATTAACTACAGGATTTGAAAGTCGGGCTTTCCAAGAAGTACTGGCAATCTTCGGCGAACCAGACATTAGTGCCAAGCCAACTCGTGCGAAATCTCGTGCTGCCGCATTGAAACAACAGAATGCCTTCTCGTGTCCATCCACTTTATCGACGTTCCAAGTTGCGTCGTATTCTGCGCCAACTTTCTTCCAGATGCGGTCACTGAATTCATCAGCCAATCTATTTCCAGTCACTTTTTGAATTATTAGTCCCAGCATCTGAGTATCTACACTGCGATACTCCGGATAAGTTCCCGGTTTTTCAGACATTTTACGATTATTTCTCATAAAGAAATTCATATCCGTTGTTGCGTACATCTGCGCAATCGCGACACCCCAGCCGGATGGCCCTGTTGGATAGTTATCAGATACGCCAACACCCGAGTTCATGTCGAGCAAATCTTTAATTCTTACCTGATCAAAGGAGGAATCTGCCTTAAAATCTGGCAATATTTCGACGAAGGTATCGCTCTCTTTTATCTTTCCTTCGTCAATTAACTGGCCAATGACAAGTGAAGTCATAGTTTTGGCAACAGAGTAAGAAGGTAAGACAGTGGACTCGGTTTTGCCGTTTAAATATTTTTCGTAGGTAATTTTTCCGCCCCGGATAACTAAGAAGACATTAGTTTGGGTGTTGGCTAAGAATTCTTCAAATGAAATCTTTACGCCACCCCAAGTAACTTCATTAATTTCTTCAGGAGCGCCAATCAGCCATGGAGTACTTTCTCCCACTTTTGCTTCAATAATGTGAAATGGCATTAAGTCAGGAGTCTTGGATGCGGGCGCTAGACCTAATTTGATCGCTGCAATTGGCTCGGGATACCTAATCGCTTTGGTCAAACCAAAGAGGGCTAAATAAGGGATGAGAAGTACTATGACGACTCTACGAATTAATTTCAGCACGGCAAGAGGATATCTCCCGATACCCTTAGCCTCATGGATGCAGCACAAATAGTCGCAGAGCTAGCGCTCACCGCTCGCAGAGCAGGGCGCACCTTATCGGCTGCAACCGGTGCCGAACGCAAAGCCGCCTTATATGCAATTGCGGAAACGATTGAAAAGCGCAGCGCTGAAATCGTTACTGCTAACGCGGTAGATATCGAGCGCGCCAAGTCAGAAGATATGCACCCACAAATGCAGGATCGTTTGCTGCTAAACGCATCTCGTGTCGCAGGTATTGCAAATGGTGCACGCCTAGTTGCAGATCTGCCAGATCCACTCGGTCAAGTCCTTCGCCATTCAACGCTGCCAAATGGACTTGATTTAAAACAGGTTTCGGTTCCATTCGGTGTAATTGGTATGGTTTATGAAGCGCGTCCAAATGTCACAGTCGATGCCGCAGTAATTTTATTGATGTCAGGCAATTCGGCTCTGCTGCGAGGATCATCGACTGCTGCGGCTAGCAATAAAGTATTGGTAGATGTGATGCGTGATGCACTTTCCACCACCAATATTTCACCAGATGTAATCCAGTTAGTTCCATCCGATGACCGTGCAACAGTTAAAGCGCTCTTAAATGCACGTGGCAAAGTTGATCTAGTCATTCCACGTGGCAGCGCGGCTCTAATTCGTATGGTCGTTGATGAGTCAACGGTTCCTACTATTGAAACGGGGGCGGGAGTTTGCCATGTCTATGTCGATGAATTTGCCGATATTGAAAAGGCGCTGCCTATTTTGATTAACTCAAAAACTCATCGCCCAAGTGTTTGCAACGCTGCCGAAACCTTGCTGGTGCATCGCGCAATCGCCCCAACCTTCTTGCCAATGGCTTTGAAAGCATTAGCCGATGCCGGAGTTATTCTGCATGCGGATGCCACAGCACAGAAGGTGGCCGAAAAATTCGGAATTACGTCCACCGCTGTTACGGAAGAAAACTGGTGCACGGAATACGGCATTTTAGAGATGAACGTTGGCGTAGTCGATTCAGTTGAGGCTGCTGCAGATCACATTGCAAAATACGGTACCAACCACACAGAAGCAATTGTTACTGAAAATAAAGCCAACGCTGATCGCTTCATTGCTTTATCTGATTGCGCAGCAGTAATGGTTAATACATCAACTCGATTTACCGATGGCGAACAGATGGGATTTGGCGCAGAAATCGGCATCTCAAATCAGAAGTTGCATGCACGCGGGCCGATGGGGTTGGAAGCTATGACTACAACGACCTGGATCGTCACTGGCGATGGGCAAATTCGCAACTAACTGGCTTAGTCATTAAACTCATCCCATTATGAGCAGCCTTTCCCGTGATGAAGTAGCCAAACTTGCGGCACTTGCTCGCATCGAAATGAGCGAAGAAGAGCTCGTAAATCTGGCATCACAATTTGGCAGCATTCTCGATGCCGTTGCCCGAGTGCAAGAACTTAATTTAGATGGCGTAAAAGCAACTTCTCATCCGCAGCCGCTGGAAAACA
>SHVF01000056.1 GCA_009691135.1 Candidatus Planktophila sp. | reverse complement strand
CTCTTTATTCCAACAGGGTGGATTCCTAACGAGGATTTCGCCAAGATGGTTGGACCAATGATCGTTAACTTGTTGCCAATTCTTATTGGTCTAACAGGTGGTCGCATGGTTCACGGGCAACGTGGTGCTGTAATCGGTGCCGTTGCAACTGTTGGCGTAATCGTTGGTACAGATATCCCAATGTTCCTTGGTGCAATGATTATTGGACCAGCAGCAGCATGGGTGTTGAAGAAGATTGATGCAATTCTAGATCCGAAGGTTCCAGTTGGCTTTGAGATGTTGATTAGCAACTTTAGCCTTGGTATTACCGGACTTGGAATGGCAATGGTTGGCTTCAAAGCAATCGGACCAATCGTTCGCAATATCAGCGATGTACTCGGAAATGGTATCCAGTCACTAGTTGACAACAATCTGCTTCCTATTGCATCAGTCATTATTGAACCCGCCAAGGTCCTCTTTCTTAATAACGCCATTAACCACGGCGTTCTTGGACCACTGGGTGTTGCAGAGGCTAAAGAGACTGGAAAGTCAGTTCTGTTTATGCTCGAAACCAACCCAGGTCCTGGCCTCGGTGTACTACTTGCATTCTGGTTAGTTGGACCACGCATTGTGCGCGGCTCAGTACCCGGAGCGATAGTCATCCACTTCTTTGGTGGAATTCATGAAATCTATTTCCCTTACATTCTCATGAAGCCACGTTTGATCCTCGCAGCTATTGCTGGTGGAGCATCTGGCGTTGCAATGAACGTTCTGCTTGATAACGGTCTAACTGCAACACCATCTCCAGGATCAATCTTCGCTTACATGGTTGTTACTCCTAAGGGCGACACCTTGAAGGTACTACTTGCGATCGCAGTATCTGCGGCCGTTGCATTTGTTGCGGCTTGGTTCTTACTTAAGACCGACCGCTCAAATAATGATGATCTCGAGGCAGCAAAGTCTCGCAAAGATTCATTGAAAAACGGATAACTAATGCCAAGCATTTCCGGTTCTGATGTAAAGCTCGTTGTGATCGCTTGTGAAGCAGGAATGGGATCTAGCGTGATGGTTGCAAATCAATTGGCTAAGCAGTTAAAGCCACTTGGTATCGCCGTCAAGCACTCTCCTGTAAATCAACTTGAATCAATGGGCGCCGACCTTATTCTTTGCCACCGTGGGTTAGTGGGTAGGGCGCGGCAAGCTGTTCCAGAAAAAGTCGTTATTGCATTCGACATGTTTCTGGGGGATCCAGCTATTGCATCGGTTGTTACTGCAATTCAAGGTGGCGGAACAATCTCACATGAATAATTTCATGACAGGTTGCGATGCTTAACCTCTTAACAGAAGCCGGAATCCACTTCAGTGCTATAGCCTCTTCGAAAAGGGAGGCTGTAGCACTATGTGGGGCACAATTTGTTGAATTGGGCGCTACTTCACAAGAGTATGCCGACGCGATGTGGGAGAGAGAACAGAGCGCATCTTCATATTTAGGTAACTCGGTAGCCATGCCACATGGCACAGATGAATCTAGAAAGTATGTAAATTTCGGTCAGATTGTTTTTATCCGTTTTGCAACTCCATTTATCTGGGATGACGAAGAAGTCAAACTCTGTATTGGTATCGCCGCGCAAGGCGATGAGCATGTAGAAATTATCGGCAACTTAGCCGAGGCGCTTCTTGACGATGAGAAGTTTGAAATTTTGCTCAGTACAAAAGATAAATTGCCGGTTTTAGAGATTTTAAATCCGACTAGTATTTAAGCGACGAAAGAGGAAATCTTCATGAAAGCAGCGCTCTATAGCGGCCCCCAAGATTTGAAAGTAGTTGATGTCCCAACGCCTAAAGAAGGTGCCAAGGAGATTTTGATTAGGGTCCGTAGCTGCGCCACTTGTGGCACGGATGCCAAGATCTACAACTATGGCCATCCACGCTTGAATCCACCACAGATTATTGGCCACGAAATCGCAGGTGAAATAGTTTCTGTCGGCAACGTTGTTAAGGGTTATGCCATTGGCGATCGCGTGCAGGTTATCGCTGCCATTCCTTGTGGAACATGTTGGCTCTGCCGCGCAGGCCGAATGACCATTTGTGCAAATCAACTATCAATGGGCTATCAATTTCCAGGTGGCTTCGCCGAATTTATGGTTATTCCTGATGAAGTTATCCGCGTTAATGGTGTAAATAAAATTCCTGCAAATGTTTCATACGATGAGGCAGCAGTTACTGAGCCCCTGGCATGTGTATTAAATGCGCAAAGGATTTTGAATATCCAAAAGAGCGACACGGTTTTGGTGATGGGAGCCGGACCAATCGGTTGCTTGCATGTTCGCGTGGCTCGCGCACTTGGCGCCTCTAAAGTATTTTTAGCAGATATCAATGGAGGACGTTTGGAAATGTCGGCAAAGGTAGTTAAGCCAGATGCTTTCTTTGATATGTCGCAGGTGAAGTTAGAAGAAGAAATTCTTAAAGTGACCGACGGACATGGCCCTAGCATTATTATTACTGCAGCCCCGTCCGGCAAGGCGCAAGAACAGGCGATTTCTATGGTGGCACCTGGCGGAAAGGTTTCATTCTTTGGAGGACTGCCCAAGGATGCACCCTTTATAAATTGTGATGCCAATATCGTGCACTACAAAGAGGTAACACTCTTTGGCGCGAATGGATCAAGCCCGCAACAGAATTTAGATGCGCTAAATATGATCGCATCAGGTGAGGTAAAAGTCTTGGATTTAATTACTCATAAAGTTAAACTTGATGATGTGCAAAGCGCCATAGATGCGGTACTAAGTGGCGATGCGATAAAAGTAGTTATCAATCCATGATTATTAAAGAGTGCGTGATCACGGTAAAGGTTGGCCTACATGCCCGCCCGGCTAATGAATTTTCGGCTATTGCAAAGGCAGCGCCATTTGAGATCACCGTTGGCAAGCCGGGCGCGCCATTAGTTAAAGCCAATAGCCCGCTTCGCCTTTTAACTTTGAAGGCGCACAAGGGGGATAACTTAACAATCGCCTTTGCTACTGAAGATGAGAGCGCTGCAAATGAGTTCTTTGAAAGACTTGTCGCAACAATTAGCGAGTAGCGTCTGTGTATGGAATCTGTACGCACTCTAGACGGTATTGGCGTAGGCAATCGTGCAGTGCGCGCTGAAGTGCTGCGTTGGTCAGCGCGCAAATCACTTCCTGCAATGGCCAAGAGTTCACTAGGTATAGAAGTAGAAGTTAATGCATTGAGCATGGCAATCGCTAATTTAGAAAATCAATATGCGGCTAAGATTAAATCTGCAAGCAATCAAGAACTACGCGAGATACTAGAAGCGCAATGTGCTTTTGTAACTGATCCAGAGCTTGCGGATATGGCAAAAGATTTCTACGAGCAAGGTTGGGATGCGCCATCTGGGCTGCAACTTGCGATGGGTGAATTTAAATCACTGCTCGAAGGCGCCGGTGGCGAATTTGGCGAAAGAGTCGCCGATCTTGATGAGATTGTGTATCGCTTAATTCAATGGATGAGCGGCGAAAGCGATGAAACGGTATTGCCGACTAGCGGAAGTTTTATTATCGTCGCCGATGATTTAACTGCAATGGACACTATTGCCTTTAGCGATGTAGTTGTTGGCGTAGTTAGCAAGGGTGGGGGACCAACTTCTCACACCGCAATAGTCTGCAGATCTCGCGGTATTTCTGCAGTTGTGGCATGTTCTGGAGCTGACGAGTTAGTAAATGGGCAAATGGTGGTTATTGACCCAGATGCATCACAGGTAATTATTAATGGTGTGCTGGAAGATACCGCTGTTGATTGGTGGGCGGGTCGCTCCAGCCTTGGTGCACCGGTTATTCAGGTGATGGCCAATGTTGGTTCTGTTGCAGATGCTACGAAAGTTCAAGGTGCAGATGGCGTTGGTTTGTTAAGAACTGAATTATTTTTCTTAGATCATAAAATTGCCCCGACACGCGCGCAACAAATGAAGATTTATGAGCAAGTATTAGTGGCGGGCCCGGATGGCGAAATAATTGTCCGTACTTTGGATGCCGGAAGTGATAAGCCGATTGCATTCTTAGGTCTTGGACGTGAAGAAAATCCGGCACTTGGTGTGCGTGGACAACGGGTGGCAGCGATTGCCCCCCAGTTTTTTGAGGATCAGTTGCATGCGATTAAGGCAGCTGCTGATTCCGTAAGAGCAACGGGTAAGAAGATTGAAGTGTCAGTGATGGCGCCAATGATTGCTACAGTTGAAGAAGCTGAGAAATTTTCTAAGGCGGCTCGTGCGGCAGGCTTTAAGCGAGTTGGCATAATGATTGAAATTCCTGCAATAACTCAAGTAATTTCACAGCTAAAGGGCGTTGTTGATTTCTTGAGTATTGGAACAAATGATCTTTCGCAGTACCTATTCGCAGCAGATCGCGTTAACTCAGGGGTCGCTGCGCTTTTGAACCCTTGGCAACCAGCACTGCTTTCACTGCTGCAATCAATTGCAATCGATAGCGCAAAAGCTGGCATTAAAGTTGGAGTCTGCGGCGAGGCAGCATCTGATCCTTTGTTGGCGGTTGTTATGGCAGGTCTTGGGATTAATTCTGTCAGTGCATCGCCTAGTTCGGTGGCTGCGGTCGTAGATCTGTTATCACGCGTTGATGCATCGGAAGCGCTGGAAGTAGCCAATAGTGCGCGCCGTGCAAACAATCCGCGAGATGCAAAAGCGGGGGCCAAGGCTGCCTTAATTGAGATTTGAAGAACTGGGCAAATAATTTAACTTCTCTAGAAAAGTCAACCAATCAACTTGAGGGCGGAGTCGTATCATTGGTCCTATGCCTAATTTTATACAATCACCGATAAACACTTTGGGTCGCTACTTTGATTACAAAGGGAAAGCAACTCGGTCCGAGTTCTGGCTCTTCGTTCTCTTCACCTGGCTTACCTCTTTTGTTGTGGGATTAATTGATGGTCTCATACCAGGTGATTACTTAGGCTCGATCTGGAATCTCTTGCTATTTATTCCAACTATTACCTGCGCAATTCGGCGCATGCACGATGTAGACCACCGCGGGTGGTACTTATTGATACCAATCTATAACATCATTATGTTGAT
>SHVF01000055.1 GCA_009691135.1 Candidatus Planktophila sp. | reverse complement strand
AGTAACCAAACGTGGCCATCTTTTTTGGAGAAAGTTTTAACGGTTGCTTCGCCATCGATCATGGCCGCAACGATCTCGCCCTTTTCACAAGATTTTTGGGAGCGGATAACCACGAAATCGCCATCGCAGATCGCGACATCGATCATGGAGTCTCCAACAACCTTCAACATAAATAGTTCGCCTTCGCCAACTAATGAAACTGGCAGCGGATAGAGCTCCTCAATCTCTTGCGTTGCAGTGATTGGTCCACCTGCGGCAATTCGACCGACTAGCGGCACGTTATGGGTTCGCTCTGGGGTGATTGAGTTATGTGAGTTTTCGCCAGGAAGTAGAACTTCAAGAGCTCGACCTCTAGATGGATCGCGACGGATAAAGCCTTTCACTTCTAGTGCTTCGAGTTGATATTTCACACTTGATGGGGAGGAGAGGCCAGCGGCTTCGCCGATTTCACGCATTGATGGCGGATATCCATTTGCCTCCATGGCGCGCTTAATCGCAAAGAGGATCTTCGCTTGGCGTGGGGTTAGGCCATGCTCATCGGTAGGGCCATCTGGGAGTTCGGTTACCTTGCTTTTGTTGGGCTTGCTGACTTTGCTCATAACTGTAGGTTAGAACAAAATTGCTAAATAATCAAACAAATGTTCTAAATTGACTTGCGAGTGTCGGTGGTGGGGTGTACCTTCTGTATTAGAACAGGCGTTCGAACACTATCCCCAGTGATCGACCAAGGCCGGTTAGATATAAAGCAGGAGAGAAAATGTCCACGATAGCTTTCGACAACTCGCTAAAAAACCCTTATAAATCAAGCGTTTCGTTAACTACTAGAGGCCGCTTCGTTGCAAGGCTTGCAGTAATTTCTTCGAGTTTAGTTTTAATCGTGGCTGGCTATTCCGCATTTGCGCAATCAGATTTAACCAGCTCAACTAAAATTACCTATCAAGAGATTGTGGTGGCACCGGGAGAAACGCTCTGGTCTATCGCTGGCACGATCAGCGATGGCGACCTGCTTGCAGCTGTCGATGAAATTACCGAGCTCAATAGCCTCAAATCTCCCGAGTTGAAGGCTGGGCAGCGGATCTACATCCCGATCAAGTAGCGCTCGCTTTCTTTTCGACACGCCAGAAAAGTTCTATGGTCAAGGTGCGCAAGAACTCTCAACTATCCCTTTATTGTTGCCACTAGATGTTGGGGTAAAGATGCTATATACTTCCATTAGTGGGGGTTTGAGGGAAAGCACCAATACACCCAAGATCACTAGAAAATCTGGATTGAAAGGATGACACGCCGATATGAATTGCCCGTTCTGCCGACATGACGATTCTCGAGTAGTTGACTCGCGTCCGGCCGAAGAAGGCACCGCAATTCGGCGTCGTCGGGAGTGCACTCAATGCGGCTCTCGCTTTTCAACCCAAGAGACTTCGGTGCTGGCCATTATTAAACGTAGTGGTGCAACCGAACCCTTTAGTCGCGACAAGGTCATCAACGGCGTCCGCAAGGCTTGCCAAGGGCGTCCAGTTAACGATGACGACCTAGCTCTGTTGGCGCAACGAGTTGAAGAGACTCTCCGCGCTACCGGACAGGCCGAAATTGAAGCTCAAGAAGTGGGCATGGCAATTCTTGCGCCACTCCGAGAGCTCGACGAGGTTGCTTACTTACGTTACGCCTCGGTGTACCGTAACTTCTCCTCTCTTGATGATTTCGAAGGCGAGATCGCACTTCTCCGCGCTATACCTTCGCAACTTTCAGAAAAGATTTCCTTCCCACAACTTAAGTGAAGTTTTCACGCATCGAAAAGTAGTTAAAAAGACGTTTTAAAAGAAGAAGATAAAAATCAAATTAGATTTATCAAGAAGAGAAACTGGAGAAATGAAAATGTCGGATACGGTCGTAAACCGCGTAGGCTCAAAAGCAAAAGCAGGTAAAGGTTTAACAATTGAGCGGGTTTACACCACTCCTGGCGTTCATCCATATGACACGGTCACATGGGAACGTCGCGATGTGGTTCAAACAAATTGGCGGACTGGCGAAGTTGTTTTCGAACAACGCAGCGTTGAGTTTCCAGATTCATGGTCGGTAAACGCATCGACCATTGTTACAACAAAATATTTCCGTGGGGCTGTCGGATATGAAAATCGCGAATGGTCACTAAAGCAAGTGATCGACCGCGTAGTTCTTTCATATACAAAGTCCGGTAAAGAAAATGGATATTTCGCAACTGATGTAGATGCTGAAATTTTCGAACACGAATTAACTCATATGTTAATGAATCAAATTTTCTCTTTTAACTCACCTGTCTGGTTCAACGTCGGAACTAATGCACCACAACAAGTTTCTGCGTGTTTCATCCTCTCGGTCGATGACACCATGGAATCAATCCTTAATTGGTACCGTGAAGAGGGCATGATTTTCAAAGGTGGATCTGGCGCAGGGCTAAACCTCTCCCGAATTCGCTCATCAAAAGAACTTCTAAAATCAGGTGGAACTGCATCTGGGCCAGTCTCTTTCATGCGTGGCGCTGATGCATCTGCGGGAACAATCAAGAGCGGTGGCGCAACTCGTCGCGCGGCGAAGATGGTTGTTCTAGATGTTGATCATCCAGATATCGAAGAATTTATTGAAACCAAAGTTAATGAAGAAGATAAAATTCGCGCACTTCGTGATGCTGGATTTGATATGGACCTTGGTGGCAAAGACATCATCTCGGTGCAATACCAAAACGCAAATAACTCGGTCCGCGTTTCAGATTCATTCATGCGTTCGTATGAGAACGGCGATCAATTCGGATTAGTTGCTCGCGCATCTGGCGAAGTTATTGAAAAAGTAGAGTCGAAAGATTTATTCCGTAAAATGGCGCAGGCAGCTTGGGCTTGTGCAGATCCAGGAATCCAATATGACGACACCATCAACGATTGGCACACCAATCCTGAAACTGGTCGCATCAATGCATCAAACCCATGTTCTGAATACATGTCACTTGATAACTCTTCTTGCAACCTTGCTTCGTTAAACTTAATGAAGTTCCTTAAAGCTGACGGATCATTCGATGCTAAGACTTTTGTTAAAGCAACCGAAATGATTATTACATCGATGGATATCTCAATCTGTTTCGCAGATTTTCCAACCGAGGCAATTGGCGTAACAACTCGCGCATACCGTCAACTTGGAATTGGATTCGCAAATATCGGAGCGCTCCTCATGGCTTCTGGTCTTGCTTATGATTCTGAAGGCGGACGTGCCCTTGCTGGTGCGATTACTTCACTTATGACTAGCACTTCATACCGACGATCAGCAGAACTTGCCGGAATCGTTGGACCTTATGAAGGTTATGCTCGAAATGCAGCGCCACACACTCGGGTTATGCGAAAGCACCAAGCAGCTTCTACTGCAGCTAAACCTGCAACAACGCTAGATCGCGATGTTTGGAGTGAAGCTAATAAAGAATGGGAAAAATGTTTAACTATTGGCGAAAAGAATGGCTGGCGCAATGCGCAAGCTTCGGTTCTTGCGCCAACCGGAACTATCGGCTTAATGATGGATTGCGATACCACGGGTATCGAACCTGATTTCTCGCTAGTTAAGTTTAAGAAGTTAGTTGGCGGCGGCTCGATGCAGATCGTGAACCAAACCGTGCCAGCTGCGCTTCGCAAACTTGGTTATACCGAAGAGACTGTTGAAGCCATCGTGGAATACATCGGAGCAAATGGCCATGTAATCGATGCACCAGGACTTAAGACCGAACACTATGACGTCTTTGATTGCGCCTTAGGTGCCCGCTCAATCGCTCCTATGGGCCACGTACGAATGATGGCTGCTTGCCAACCATTCCTATCTGGTGCGATTTCAAAAACCGTTAACTTGCCAGCAGATGCAACTGTTGCCGACGTAGAAGAGGTTTACTACGAAGGTTGGAAACTCGGACTAAAAGCGCTCGCTGTATATCGCGACAATTGCAAAGTCGGACAACCGCTCTCTGATGGCAAAGCAGCAAAGACAGATGAAACTGTTAGTGCAGCTCCAGCCCCAGCAACTCGTAAACGACTTCCTAAGTCACGACCATCTCGCACTACTTCATTCTCAGTAGCTGGCGCAGAAGGTTATATGACAGCTGGTACTTACGACGATGGAAAACTCGGCGAAGTATTCTTAAAACTCGGCAAGCAAGGTTCAACTCTTGCTGGCGTGATGGATGCATTCTCAATCGCAGTATCAATCGGTCTCCAATATGGCGTACCGCTAGATACATACGTGCAGAAGTTCACCAACTTACGTTTCGAACCAGCTGGTATGACCGATGATCCAGATATTCGTATGGCGCAATCAATGATGGATTACATCTTCCGTCGGCTAGCTTTGGATTACTTACCTTTTGATGATCGCTCATCACTTGGTCTTTACACTGTAGCTGAGCGCACAAAAGCTCTAGATACAGGCGAATACACCTCAATTGAAATTGCAACACCTGCAACATCTGCAGCTCCAATAGCAACACCGGTTGTACCAAAAGCTGCAGTTGTAAAAACTGAGGTAAAGATCGAGGCTGTGCCATCACATATCGGTTCTTCAACTGAATTGATGGAACAACTATCTGGAGTTAAGACAGATGCCCCACTATGTATGACATGTGGCGTAAAAATGCGGATGACTGGTGCTTGCTATGTCTGTGAAGGTTGCGGAAATACTTCAGGATGTAGCTAAGAAATCAGAACAGATCTAACACAATCGAGATTAAATCGCTCGATTGTTTGGATTTGCTTTCTTGGTAATTGTATTTTCTTTAAATGCGGCGCGAACTAGTTGCGCAGCTGTGGGCTTTTGAACAATTACCACAGCAGCAGGAAGTGCGGTTGGTTCTTGGGCGCTAGTTACTGCAAAAGCAGCTGCCCATAAACCCATACACCCAATGCACATAACGCAACAATACGGGCTTATCGCCGCTTTAGGCAAGGCCAGAAGGATGGTGGCGGGTGGATAAAAAGTTAATTTCTCATCTGCCCCTAGGGTTGGCTCTATGAGAGAAGAGGCAGTTCGAGCGGCCCTATCTGCCGCAGTTGAGGCAATTGGAGGAGCTGAGCGAACTGGCCAAATTCAGATGGCGCAGGCGGTA
>SHVF01000054.1 GCA_009691135.1 Candidatus Planktophila sp. | reverse complement strand
TCCTAAGGTTCCAGTCGGGTTTGAGATGCTTGTTAGCAATTTCAGCCTTGGTATCACTGGTCTTGGAATGGCAATGATTGGCTTCAAAGCAATCGGACCGGTTGTAAAAAATATCAGCCAGGTACTCGGAGACGGTATTCAGTCACTTGTTGACGCCAATCTGCTTCCAATTGCATCAGTAATTATTGAACCCGCAAAGGTTCTCTTCCTTAATAACGCCATTAACCTTGGCGTGCTTGGACCTCTAGGTGTTGTTGAAGCAAAAGAGACTGGAAAGTCAATTCTCTTCATGCTTGAGACAAACCCAGGTCCTGGCCTTGGCGTACTACTTGCATTCTGGTTGGTTGGACCACGCATTGTGCGCGGTTCCGTACCAGGAGCAATAGTCATCCATTTCTTTGGTGGAATTCATGAAATCTATTTCCCTTACATTCTCATGAAGCCACGTTTGATCCTCGCAGCGATTGCTGGTGGAGCATCTGGCGTTGCAATGAACGTTCTCCTTGATAACGGTCTGACTGCAACACCATCTCCAGGATCAATCTTCGCCTACATGGTTGTTACTCCAAAGGGCGATACCTTCAAAGTACTACTTGCGATTGCAGTATCTGCGGTCGTTGCATTTGTTGTGGCTTGGTTCTTACTTAAGACCGACCGCTCAAATGACGACGATCTCGATGCAGCAAAGTCTCGCAAAGATTCATTGAAGAACGGATAAAAAATGCCCAGCATTTCCGGTTCTGATGTAAAGCTTGTTGTGATTGCATGTGAAGCAGGCATGGGATCAAGTGTCATGGTTGCAAATCAATTGGCTAAGCAGTTGAAGCCACTTGGTATAGCCGTCAAACACTCTCCTGTAAATGCTCTCGAAGCAATGGGCGCCGACCTGATCCTGTGTCACCGTGGGCTGTTAGGTAGGGCTCGGCAAGCTGTTCCAGATAAAGTCGTCATAGGGTTCGACATGTTTCTGGGAGATCCAGCTATTGCATCAGTTGTTGCTGCAATACAAGGTGGTGGAACAATCTCATATGAGTAATTTCATGTCAGGATGCGATGCCTAACCTTTTAACACCAGCCGGAATCCACTTCGGTGCTACAGCCTCTTCAAAAGGGGAGGCTGTAGCGCTGTGTGGGGCGGAATTTGTTAAATTAGGCGCCACCTCACAAGAGTACGCCGATGCGATGTGGGAGCGCGAACAGATCGCATCTTCATATTTAGGTAACGCAGTTGCGATGCCACACGGCACAGATGAATCGAGAAAGTTTGTAAATTTTGGACAGATTGTATTTATACGTTTTGTAGAACCATTTATCTGGGATGACGAAGAAGTCAAACTCTGTATTGGTATTGCCGCACAAGGCGATGAGCATGTTGAAATTATCGGTAACTTAGCCGAAGCGCTTCTCGATGATGAGAAGTTTGAAATTTTGCTCAATACGATCGATAAATTGCTAGTTTTAGAAATTTTAAATCCAACTAAGGCTTAAACCAAGCAGTTTTACAGAAGTGAAAGAGGAAAATGCCATGAAAGCAGTGTTATATAGCGGCCCACAGGATTTAAAAGTCATCGATGTTCCCACTCCTAAAGAGGGAGTGAAAGAGATTTTGATCCGGGTTCATAGCTGCGCAACATGTGGCACCGACGCCAAGATTTATAACCATGGCCATCCTCGGTTAAAGCCGCCTCAGATTATTGGCCACGAAATCGCTGGCGAAATCGTCTCTGTCGGTAGCGATGTGAAAGGATATTCCATCGGTGATCGTGTGCAAGTTATTGCCGCTATTCCTTGTGGTGCTTGCTGGCTCTGCTTAGCCGGGCGCATGACTATCTGTGGCAATCAACTATCGATGGGTTATCAATTCCCAGGTGGCTTCGCTGAATTTATGGTGATTCCTGATGAAGTCATCCGCGTTAATGGTGTTAATAAGATTCCGGCAAACGTTTCATACGATGAGGCGGCAGTAACCGAACCGTTAGCCTGTGTTTTAAATGCGCAGCGAATTTTAAATGTGCAGAAAGGTGACACCGTCCTGGTTATGGGCGCAGGACCAATCGGTTGCTTGCATGTGAGAGTTGCGCGCGCCTTGGGTGCAGCGAAAGTTTTTCTCGCCGATATCAACGGGGGACGACTAGAAATGTCGGCAAAGGTTGTAAAACCAGATGCCGCATTTGATATGTCGAAAGTAAAGTTAGAGGAAGAAATTCTGAAAGTTACCGATGGGCATGGACCGAGCATCATTATTACCGCAGCACCTGCAGCCAAAGCGCAAGAGCAGGCGATTTCAATGGTGGCGCCAGGAGGAAAAATTTCATTCTTTGGTGGGCTACCAAAGGATGCACCTTTTATTAATTGCGATGCCAATATCGTGCATTACAAAGAGGTCACTTTATATGGAGCAAATGGATCAAGCCCGCAACAGAATTTAGATGCGCTGAATATGATCGCTTCAGGGGATGTAAAGGTCGCTGATTTGATAACTCATAAAGTGAAGTTAGATGATGTACAGAGCGCTATTGACGCAGTGTTAAGTGGCGAAGCTATAAAAGTTGTGGTCAATCCATGATCGTTAAAGAGTGCGTGATTACCGTCAAGGTCGGGCTACATGCGCGCCCGGCCAACGAATTTTCTGCGATCGCCAAGGCTGCCCCATTTGAAGTCACCGTTGGAAAGCCGGGTTTGCCTTTGGTTAAGGCCAATAGCCCATTGCGCCTGTTAACTTTGAAGGCGCATGAGGGCGAGACCTTATCTATCGCCTTTGACACCGATGACGAGGTCGCTGCCAATGAGATCTTTGAAAAACTCGTAGCCACAATTACCGAGTAGCGTTTGCATATGGCATCTGTGCGCATTCTCGAGGGAATCGGCGTTGGCACGCGTGCGGTGCGCGCTGAAGTTCTACGTTGGTCTGCGTGCAAACCACTTCCAGCAATGTCCAAGAGCGAACTCGGCGCCGAAGTTGAAGTCAATACTTTAACTAAAGCCATCGCTAATTTAGAGAACCAATATGTTGCCAAGATTAAGGCGGCAAGTGATAAAGATTTGCGTGAAATATTAGAAGCACAGAGCGCATTTGCTAGCGATCCCGAACTTGCTGACATGGTAAAGGACTTTTGTGAACAAGGCTGGGATGCCGCATCTGCGCTGCAACTTGCCATGGGTGAATTTAAATCACTGCTAGAAGGTGCCGGCGGTGAATTTGGCGAGAGAGTTGCTGACCTTGATGAGATTGTTTATCGCCTAATTCAATGGATGAGCGGTGAGAGCGATGAAACTATATTGCCGACCACTGGGAGTTTTGTTATTGTCGCCGATGATTTAACTCCGATGGACACAATTGCCTTTACTGATGTAGTTGTTGGAGTAGTTACCAAGGGCGGGGGACCAACTTCGCACACCGCAATTGTCTGCAGATCTCGAGGAATCCCTGCAGTTGTGGCTTGTTCTGGCGCTGATAATTTAGTAAATGGACAAATGGTGGTTATTGATCCAGATGCCTCGCAAGTAATTATTAATGGTGAGTTAGAAAGCGCCACTGGCGATTGGTGGGCAGCTCGCCCTCGCCTTAGCGCACCGGTTATTCAAGTAATGGCCAATGTCGGATCTGTCGCAGATGCTGCGAAAGTTCATGGCGCAGATGGCGTTGGATTGCTAAGAACCGAATTATTTTTCTTAGATCATAAAGTTTCCCCCACGCGTGCACAGCAAGTGAAGATATACGAGGAAGTTTTAGCGGCTGGTCCTGACGGAGAAATAATTGTTCGAACATTGGATGCCGGAAGTGATAAGCCGATTGCATTCTTGGGTCTTGGACGCGAGGAAAACCCGGCACTTGGTGTGCGGGGACAGCGCGTGGCGGCGACTTCTCCAGAGTTTTTTGCGGATCAGTTGCATGCGATCAAGCAAGCCGCTGACTCTGTAAAAGCTACAGGTAAGAAAATTGAAGTATCCGTGATGGCTCCAATGATTGCCACAGTTGAAGAAGCCGAGCAATTTTCTAAAGCAGCGCGCGCGGTAGGTTTTGTGCGAGTCGGCATCATGATTGAAATTCCTGCGATAACTCAAGTGATTTCCCAACTAAAGGGCGTTGTTGATTTCTTGAGCATTGGAACAAATGATCTTTCGCAGTATCTATTTGCCGCAGATCGCGTTAACTCAGGTGTGGCTGCGCTTTTAAATCCTTGGCAACCCGCTCTATTGTCACTTTTAGAATCAATTGCAACTGATAGCGCAAAAGTCGGAATTAAAGTTGGAGTCTGCGGTGAAGCAGCGTCTGATCCTTTACTAGCAGTGGTGCTGGTGGGCCTTGGGATTACTTCTGTAAGTGCATCTCCAAGTTCAGTGGCTGCAGTTCTGGATTTGTTATCGCGTGTCGATGAATCAGCAGCGCGGGAAGCGGCTACGAATGCGCGAAGTGCAAATAACCCCCGAGATGCAAAAGCGGCCGCCAAGGCGGCCTTGGAGTCGTATCATGGGTGACATGCCTAAATTTATACAATCGCCAATAAACACATTGGGCCGCTACTTTGATTACAAGGGAAAAGCGACTCGGTCCGAGTTCTGGCTCTTTGTTCTCTTCAGCTGGCTAACTTCGATTGGTTTGGGATTAATTGACGGTCTAATTCCAGGTGATTATTTAGGCTCAATTTGGAATCTCTTTCTATTTATTCCAACGATCACCTGCGCAATTCGGCGCATGCACGATGTAGACCATCGCGGATGGTACTTATTGATACCAATTTATAACATCATCATGTTGGTTTTTCCGTCTCGACCAACTAAGGAAAACTAAAGGCAATTTAAGAGCGCTTGGAATTCGATGAGCACGGCGCGGGTATAGAGCCAAGCGATTTCAAGGAGGTATTCCTCGCTATCGGAGTCGGGTGTAAGGGTGCGGGCGCATTATGGTTATCGGATTAGACCTTTTAGCAAGTGATTAAAGCTTGGCGGTGCGTGCTTTTAGCGCGGTTGGAACAACCCCCTTTGCCCGATAAGTAGTCCGTGGTTGCGCCTTTGGCATTTTGTTGGAGGTTGAAAACTTTTGGGCAACCATCAACAAAATTAGCCGTGACTCTGCAAGGGCAAAGGATTCTCCCAGGCATTTACGGCTGCCTGCTAGAAATGGAAAGTAGGCACCACGGGGCAGTGAAGATTCAAAGCTGGGGTCCATCCAGTGATTAAGAGTTAACGGATACCTGCTCTGCATCACGAAGAACGCGAAGTATGTTGCCAGAGCGCAACTGCTCGAGTTCGGGCAATGACCAACCACGGTTTGAGAGCGTGTCCATGAGCAATGGATATGTCGAGACATCATCTAACCCGATAGGCATATCGGTGGCACCATCAAAGTCTGCACCGATTCCAATGTGGTCAATCCCTGCAACCTCACGGATATGCTCAACATGATCAGCAACATGTTCAACGGTAACGATTGGTGGTGCATCAGATTTTCTTTTATCTTTATCTCCAAACCATTGCGCAAAATCATTTGAGACAAAGTCGGATACAAAAGCAACCATGCAGATGCCACCATTTGTTGTAAGGAGCGAGAGAACATCATCGGGAACATTGCGAGGAATATCTACTAATGCTCTTGCACACGAATGACTAAAGATTGTAGGAGCAGTGGTTATAGATAGTGCATCAATCATTACCTCTTTGGAGACATGTGATAGATCCACAAGCATTCCCAGCTGATTCATTTTTTGGATGACTTGCTTCCCAAAAGAATTCAATCCACCGAGCCTGCGCTCATCTGTTGCTGAATCTGCCCATGAGGTGTTGTGGTTATGAGTC
>SHVF01000011.1 GCA_009691135.1 Candidatus Planktophila sp. | reverse complement strand
GCGCGCATCCAGTGCCCAATACGGGTGGACACTTTCTTATCCGATACATGGCCTGCAACAACTTTGCGGGGCAGGTGCAATCGCGCCTGTACATGTCCATGTTCACGATCGCCATGTGCGGCTTGATTTAGATTCATAAAATCCATGTCGATGCTTTCCCATGGAAGTTCTGAATTGGCCTGGGTATTTAAATGCAAGATCGGAACCTGAAGGGCGTTTAGCCCACCGATCCACATCTTTGCTGGCGAAAATGTGTGCATCCAAGTTATTACACCAATGCAATTTGGGTTAGCCGATGCCTCAAGGCAGAGCGCCTTAATATCCTCAGGCGTTGTTAATACTGGTTTCCAGGTGGCCTTGATTGGAAGTTCGCTCGCAGCGTTAAGCGTTGCGACAACTTTCTTAGATTGATCTGCAACTTGCGCCAATATGTCTGCGCCATAAAGGGGTTGGCTTCCTGTTAGAAACCAAACCTCTAAACCTTTTTCGCTAAGTGCCTTCATTTGGGAATAGTACATCAGCGCTAGTTAATGGGAAATGGCTCATCACTTATTTCAAATTCACCGCGTAATACATGCACGGACCCCGAGCCATACTTGCGCCATTTATCGGTTAAAACTAAGGCAGTATTTTCATCGATTCCCAAGAGCGCAGTATCAACATCGTTACGCATAATCGCAGCCGTTACACGATCTGGCAGCCAACCTAAGAATTTGTCGTAATGCGGAATCACTTCTATATCTGGCAGAAGGTTTAGCCCAGTGCTGACATGGGATTTGCGTATACCAATTATCTTTCCGCAAAAAGCCATCGCCCCGGCAGAGCATCCAGCAAGAGATGCCCCTTCTTGCCAGGCCGCAACAATTGCCTGCCACATGGGGGTTTGCAAAAAAATCTCAGTTAGGTGAACGGGATCTCCCCCGGAAAAATAAATTAGTCCAGCACTTTTTATCTCTTCAATCCATTGTGGGTTATGGGCATCTTCCCGACTTAGTACTGGCAAATATTTAACTTCACAGCCAATGCGCGCGCCTTGTTCGGCCCCACGCTCTTGCCAAAAATCCAAGCGCTCATCGCTTTCTTTCCCAGCAGCGGTTGGAATCTGAATATAGGTATTGGATTTACCGCGAGAAATACCTAGGCGCAGGAGCTCGGCTTCTAGCGGCTGCAATTTTGGTAAATATTCACCTGAACCAACTAGTGCAAGGACACCCGATTGGTCATTTTTCATCTTTAAGCCATTGCAACTTTCAAGTTTTCATCAATTGAATTGAGGAACTCTTGAGTTGTTTGCCACGGAGCAGTCTTGGATATCAAATGCGCTAAATCTTTCGTCATTTTGCCGGTTTCAACAGTTTCGATACATACGCGCTCAAGGGTTGCACAGAACTTAGCAAGTTCAGCGTTGTTATCGAGCTTTGCACGGTGCGCAAGTCCTTGTGTCCAAGCAAAGATTGATGCAATTGGATTTGTCGAAGTTGCCTTACCTGCTTGATGATCGCGATAGTGGCGAGTAACAGTTCCATGAGCTGCCTCTGATTCGCAGATCTTTCCATCTGGAGTCATAAGTACTGATGTCATCAAACCAAGTGAGCCATAGCCTTGTGCGACGGTATCTGATTGCACATCACCGTCATAGTTTTTACAGGCCCAGACATAGCCACCATCCATACGTAGTGACATCGCCACCATGTCATCGATTAGGCGATGCTCATACCAAATACCTGCGGCATCAAACTGCGTTTTGAATTCTGCTTGGAAAATCTCTTCGAAGATATCTTTGAAACGACCATCGTATGCCTTAAGGATTGTGTTCTTTGTTGATAGATAAACCGGGAACTTGCGCAGCAAACCGTAGTTAAGGGATGCACGGGCAAAGTCGCGGATTGAATCATCAACGTTATACATCGCTAGCGCTACACCCGAAGATTGGAAATCATAAACTTCGTGAATAATTGGCGCCGAACCATCGGCTGGAGCGTATGAAAGAGTTACCTTTCCTGGACCTGGAACTTTGAAATCTGTGGCGCGGTATTGATCACCGAAAGCATGGCGACCAATAACGATTGGTTTTGTCCAGTGTGGAACCAAACGTGGCACGTTAGAGATAACGATTGGTTCGCGGAAGATAACACCACCCAAGATGTTGCGGATTGTGCCGTTTGGTGATTTCCACATCTTCTTAAGGCCGAACTCTTCAACGCGGGCTTCATCTGGCGTAATAGTCGCGCACTTGATGCCGACGCCGTGCTTCTGGATTGCGCGCGCAGAGTCAATTGTTACTTGATCATCAGTTGCATCGCGATGTTCCATGCCCAGGTCGTAGTACTCAAGATTTACATCTAAGTAAGGAAGGATCAAGGAATCTTTGATGAACTGCCAAATAATGCGGGTCATCTCATCACCGTCTAATTCAACAACAGTGCCAGTTACTTTGATTTTGCTCATTTTGCTTCCTTTTTTTATTTAGCGTCTTAATAATTACTAGAGAGTCATTACATCTGCTTGCTTGGCACGAACTGCCTCGGCTGCCTCTTTCAAGCCAGCGAGTTCAGAATCTGTAAGTTTAGTTTCTACAACTTTCTTCACACCTGAACGACCAATTTCTGCCTCAACGCCAAGGTAAACACCTGAAATTCCGTATTCGCCATCAACCCACGCGCAAACTGGCATTACCTCACCTGAATCTTCGATAACCGCTTTTGCCATTCTGGCTGCAGCAGCAGATGGGGCGTAATAAGCAGAACCAGTTTTAAGCAAGGCAACAACTTCGGCGCCACCATTGCGAGTGCGATCAACTAAATCATCAATTTCACTTTGCGAAAGTAGATCAGTAAGTGGCTGACCATTGACTGTGCAACGACTTGGGACTGGAACCATGGTGTCACCATGTGAGCCAAGTGTGAGCGTCTTAACTGCCGAAACTTTGACAGCCAACTTTTCGGCGACGAAGTTGGTGAAGCGAGCAGTATCAAGCATGCCAGCTTGGCCAATAACACGATTCTTTGGAAAGTTAGTTGCGATCTGAGTAAGCGCGGTCATTTCATCTAGTGGATTTGAAACCACGATGATGACAGCGTTTGGTGAATGCTTTGCAATATTTTCAGCAACCCCACGAACGATTCCGGCATTGACTCCAATTAGATCCATGCGGCTCATACCTGGCTTGCGTGGCAGACCGGCAGTAATCACGACGACATCTGAGTTTGCAGTAGCTTCATATCCTGCGCCATCGGCAGTTGTTGTTGCACCAATTATCTTTGTTTCAAATCCTTCGATTGAACGTGATTGGTTTATATCTAGCGCCAAACCTTCTGGCTTGCCTTCGAGAATATCTGTTAGAACCACAGTGTCGAAAATGTTGTATTCAGCCAAACGCAACGCTGTCGTTGATCCGTAAAATCCGGCACCGACCACAGTAACTTTCTTAGACATGGAAAACTCTTTCTCTTGACGTCAAGATAAATTCTACAACCCGCGAGGAAGTGAGATTGCCACGGCCAAGAGGGAAAGCGCTATCGCCAGCGCTAAATAACGCTCAACTTTTCCGCTTTTCCCCGCTTGCCAATGAGCCAGAGTGATAATTGCCATCCCGATTGCGATCGCTATTGAACCCAGGCGGACAAATGAAAATACGCCGCCCAAGAACCCAGCAACGATTAGCAGATAGGCCAGGCGCACGCCGAAGGTATTTATCTCTCGCATGCTTCAACCACATTTGTTAACAGCATTGCGCGAGTCATTGGACCAACGCCGCCGGGCATTGGCGCGACAAAAGATGCAACAGCCATCACTGCTGGATCTACATCACCGATTAAACCTGAATCAGTTCGGGATATCCCGACATCTATAACCGCTGCACCAGATTTGATGGCATCTGCCTTCAAGAAATGTGCGCTACCAATGGCGGCCACAATTATATCGGCACGTTTTGTATGTGAAAGTAAATCCTTGGTGCCAGTGTGGGTCAAAGTTACGGTGGCATTTTCTTGCTTGCGGGAAAGCAATAAACCAAGTGGTCGTCCCACAGTTAAGCCGCGGCCAATCACAACAACTTCAGCACCCGCTAGTGGAATTTTGTAGTGGTTAATTAATTCAATTATTGCACGTGGAGTACATGGCAGAGGAGCTTTATATCCAGCAACCAATCGACCTAAGTTAATTGGGTGCAATCCATCCGCATCTTTTGCTGGGTCAATCGCTTCTAATACTTTCTGGGTATTAATGCCACGCGGCAATGGAAGTTGCACAATGTATCCAGTGCAATCACTTGCTTGATTCAAATCTTTTATTGCAGCGAGTACATCTGCCTCACTGGCATCTGCCTTTAAATCTATGCGAATTGATTTAGCGCCAACTTCTTGGCAATCGCGGTGCTTGCCTGCAACGTAGGAAAGAGATCCTGGGTCATCACCAACTAGAACGGTTCCAAGTCCTGGAGTTATGCCCGCAGCCTTTAGCTTTGTAATGCGCAAGGCGAGTTCTGCTTTGGCGCTGGCCGCTAAGGCTTTGCCATCAAGAATTATCGCGCTCATATTGGTGATCCTATTAGAAGGTCTCGTAGGTCGCGAAGTTACGCATGCGAGAAATGTCTGGTTTCGGTGAAGAACATTGCGATGGCGCCCGCCTTTGCCGCTGCAATGACTTCTTCATCGCGCACGCTTCCGCCCGGTTGTACGACAGCGGTGATTCCCCCATCAATCAGAATTTGTAGACCATCTGCAAATGGGAAGAAAGCATCACTTGCGGCAACGCTGCCAGTTGCGCGCACGCCTGCGCGATCGATTGCCAACTTGGCAGAATCAACACGGTTCACTTGCCCCATTCCGATTCCGACAGCAGCGCCGTCTTTGGCCAACAAAATTGCATTGCTCTTGACTGCGCGCACTGCACGCCAAGCAAATTGCAGATCTGCCATGACTTCTTTGGAAAGTGTTGTACCAGTAACTTGTTTCCAATTGGCAGAGTTATCTCCGGGCGCATCAATCTTGTCAGTGTTTTGTACAAGAACACCGCCAGATACTGGTCGTATTTCTAGCGGTGAGATCGAAGTGTACGGACAAGTCAAAATACGAATTGATGGTTTGCGCATCAAAATTTCTAGCGCTTCTGGTTCGTATTCAGGTGCAATAATCACTTCGGTAAAAACTTCCGAAAGTGGTTGTGCCATTGCAACGCTCACTTTTCGATTAGCCGCAACAACTCCACCAAATGCTGAAACAGGGTCACACGCATGTGCTGATAGATAAGCAGATGCAATATCTTTTCCGATGGCAACTCCACAAGGATTGGCATGTTTAATAATCGCAACGCAAGGTTCGGTGTGATCTAAGGCAGCTCGCCATGCGGCGTCGGCATCTGTGTAATTATTAAATGACATCTCTTTGCCATGGCTTTGAATCGCGTTAACGATTCCGGGAGAACCACCGCGATAAATGGATGCACTTTGGTGTGGGTTCTCGCCATAGCGAAGTGAGCTCTCGCGCTTGAAAATAAGGCCAAACCAATCAGGAATCTCGGTGCTGATCTGTGTACCCAGCCAGCTCGCAATTGTTAAGTCATATTCAGCGGTTGTACGAAAGACTTCTAAGGCAAGTCCGCGACGCTCATCAAGAGTGGTTCCGCCGGCGTTAAGGGCTGTAAATAGTGAATCGTATTGTTCGGGTTTAGCAATTACCGCAACTGAGCCATAATTTTTTGCCGCCCCACGCAACATGGAAGGTCCACCAATATCAATTTGCTCAATACATTCGGCGTAAGCGGCGCCCGATAAGATTGTCTGCAAGAACGGATACAAGTTGATTACAACTAAATCAAAAGGTTCAATACCCAAATCAGCAATAGCCTGTAAATGTTCAGCGTTGTTTTGATCAGCCAAGATTCCAGAGTGAATCTTTGGGTGCAGCGTCTTTACGCGCCCACCCATAATTTCAGGAAAACCCGTGTAATCACTTACTTCAATTACTGCAAAGCCAGCGCCTTGCAAAGTTTTCGCAGTCGAGCCAGTTGAAATAATTTCAACACCGGCGCCCGTTAGAGCCGCTCCCAGTTCAAGGAGGCGATCTTTGTCATAGACGCTAACAAGTGCGCGTCTAATCGGTTTGCGATCTGACATTAGGACCTCACTTGATCGGCTAAAAGCGATTGCAAAGTTGCAACGAATAATTTACCTTCCACAATCTTAATGCGCTCATGCAGGATCACTTCGGTATCACTGCCACTTATTGCAACAGTTTCTTGCGCGATTATTTCACCGGTATCAACTCCGCTATCAACCCAATGAATTGTTGTACCTGTCTCCTTGGCGCCAGCTGCCAGCGCATCGCGCACCGCATGGGCCCCTGGGAAAAGTGGCAGTAGCGCGGGATGACTATTTACGATCCGAAAACGTGCCACGCACTCAGCTGATAAAATCCTCATAAATCCGGCGCTAACCACCAGATCGGGGCTTAGCTCTTCAAGAGTATTTATCACTTCGCTATCCCATAACTTTCGGTCTGACTTCATCGGAATTAAATAGCTCTGAATTCTGGCATCCTTTGCACGTTGCAAGACTTGAGCGCTTTCTTTATCGCAAATCAATCCCACTATCTGTGCATCCAATACTTTGCTAGCGACTGCATCAATTATCGATTGTGCAATTGATCCATTACCAGATCCCAAAATTACCAAGCGCGCTTTAGACATTAACGCCTGCGCAATTTAATCTGCGGGATCAAGACCATTAAGACAACGCCTAAGCCAATTTCTATGGCTAATGAGGCGGATAATTTCCAAATCGAAACACCAACTGCGCTCATAGCAGCAGTCATTAGCGAACCACTTGCTAGATAACCCAATACCGAGATCGAAACTGCAATCAAGATCAAAGCCTGAATTAGCGAGCGTGTACCAGATGCCAAAGCCCACACAGCCAAGAGCGCACCTACTGCGAGCACAATAATAATTGCGAGCAAGGCCCATTTAGATGATGTCGTTGGAAGAATTGCCAACAACGGCAAAGCAGGTATGCCACCCAAATTGGTAGTAAATGGCGAAACCAAAGTGTCGGCGCCGACTGCAAAACCTGTACCTGTGAAATACGAAAGCACTGCAATAGCGGCGTTAGGTAAGTAGAAAAGGTTTAGCGCAAAGAGCAAAAGTGAACCGAGTATGCCTGGTTGCAAAACTATTGAGATATTTTTAAAGAGTGAAATATGAGTAAAGATCAATAGCGCTAGGGCAATAAATGATGCGCCAATTAAAATGGCCAGGACTCGACTGGCATAACTAACCGCCTTCGAAAGACGAAAGCGTGTACCTGCAGTAAGGGATGCTAAATAGGAAATCAGAAAAGCAAATACGGGGGCTAAATACCACTGCGAACTAACGGTGGCTGATCTGCTAAAGAGAGCCAATAAGGTTGCAATGAGTGCGTATTGAATTGAGAATATTGAACGCACGCTATTTAGGTTGTGAAAGTCACCGTGCAATTTTGCCAGCGAGCGATCAAACCCGTTACGTGTGGCAAAGAAGGGCAACAAAATTGCACCGATTGGCAGGTAAGACAAATATCCAGTTGCGGCGCCGTTTAAGAAAAATGGAATGTGGTGAGCACCCAACCAGAGCCAGATTGCAGCACGCATCGGATCTGAAGTATTTCCAGTGGCGCTGCCGGCAGTTGCCCATGCAATTAGCGAAATAAATGCCAGCGGCAGAAGAAGAAGTGCGACGCTACGCAAGACTTGTGCAAACGAGACCGCTAGGACGCGTTGCAACATGGAATAGCCTTAGCGACCGAGAATTGCGCGCATTATGCGCGCTGTTTCACTTGGCGTTTGTCCAACTTTTACACCCGCAGCCTCTAACGCATCTTTCTTAGCTTGCGCGGTTCCAGATGAACCAGAAACAATCGCCCCAGCATGGCCCATCGTCTTGCCTTCAGGAGCGGTAAAGCCTGCGACGTAACCGACAACTGGCTTTGTTACATATTCGGCAATAAATGCTGCGGCACGTTCTTCGGCATCTCCACCGATTTCACCGATCATAACAATTGCATTTGTCTCGGGATCATCCTGAAAAGCCTTTAGGCAATCGATGTGTGTTGTTCCGATAACTGGGTCGCCACCAATACCAACTGCGGTTGAAAAACCGATATCGCGAAGTTCGTACATCATCTGATAAGTAAGCGTTCCAGATTTTGACACCAGACCAATTGGCCCACGCTTTGTAATATCGGCAGGGATGATTCCCACATTGGATTGTTCTGGGCTAATTAATCCTGGACAGTTAGGTCCAATAATTTGAGTTGTTCCCTTTTGAAGTGAATACGCGTAGAAGTAGGCAGAGTCGTGAACAGGAATTCCTTCAGTAATTACAACCACCAAAGGCATCTGGGCATCGATTGCATCAATAACTGCAGCCTTTGCAAACTTAGGTGGAACAAATACAACTGAAACATTTGCACCAGTTGCTAAAATCGCTTCGGCAACAGTATTGAAAACTGGAAGTTGATTTCCATCAATTTCAACGATTTGGCCACCTTTGCCAGGTGTTACGCCACCGACAACTTTTGTACCAGATGCCAACATGCGGCGGGTGTGCTTGGTTCCTTCAGAGCCAGTCATTCCCTGAACAATTACCTTGCTGTTCGAATTAATAAAGATCGACATTACTTCGCCGCCAATTCTGCAGCGCGTGATGCTGCGCCATCCATAGTTTCGGCTTGCTCAACCAACGGGTGGTTTGCAGCGCTCAAGATTGCGCGACCTTCAACAACGTTATTGCCATCTAGTCGAACCACGATTGGC
The DNA here is from genome assembly GCA_009691135.1 of Candidatus Planktophila sp. Lineage (GTDB taxonomy): Bacteria > Actinomycetota > Actinomycetes > Nanopelagicales > Nanopelagicaceae > Planktophila. The sequence goes on along the minus strand of SHVF01000011.1, from coordinate 23,099 downwards.
TTAGTAGCTGTTGGTCCAAGAAGTTCCAGCGCTTGCACAATGCCGCTTGCTACCGCATCACATGCTGTGATCCCGCCAAAAACATTTACAAAAACGCTCTTAACGTCTGGGTCTCCTAGAATAATTGAAAGTCCATCCGCCATTACTTGGGCAGATGCTCCACCACCAATATCAAGGAAGTTAGCCGGGCGTATTCCACCAAATTTTTCGCCAGCGTAAGCAACAACATCTAGCGTCGACATCACAAGCCCAGCACCGTTGCCGATGATTCCGACTTGACCGTTATCGAGCTTTACATAGTTCAAGCCTTTTTCTTTAGCGGCTGCTTCTAGTGCATTTGCTGAGTCATGATCGACAAGTGCTTCGTGCGCAGGTTGGCGAAAATCTGCATTGTCATCAAGTGTGACTTTTCCATCAAGTGCGATGATGCGACCATCTTCGGTCTTAACTAGTGGGTTAATTTCAACTAACGTTGCATCTTCAGATTGAAAAGTCTCCCAAAGCTTTGCGAGCACATCAGCAACTTGATCTGCGATATCTGTTGGGAATTTTGCTTGTTCCACGATTTCTTTTGCCTTAGTCAGTGATATGCCGTCCACGGCATTCACAGGCACCTTGGCTAATTTTTCTGGAGCCGTGCGTGCAACTTCTTCAATATCCATGCCACCTGCAACAGATGCCATTACAAGGAAGGTGCGATTTGAGCGGTCTAATAAAATTGAGATGTAATACTCATCAACAATTGGCGCTGCTTGCGCGATCATTACTTTGTAAACGGTGTGGCCTTTAATATCCATGCCAAGAATTGCGCCGGCTTTCTCTTTAGCATCATTCGCATCGACGGCAAGTTTTACGCCACCTGCTTTCCCACGTCCACCGACTTTGACCTGCGCTTTAACGACAACTTTTCCGCCCATGGCCGATGCGGCCGTAAATGCTTCTGCGTCGGTAGTTGCTACAGCGCCGGCAAGAACAGGTACGCCATGTTTTTCAAAAAGATCACGTGCTTGATATTCAAAAAGATCCACAGATAACTACCGTTTCCAGATTTACTAGCTCTTCTTCGTGCTAGCGGATAGGTGTAATCCTAATCCTTGGATCAGGCTATAAAACCACAACTGGGGCATAGCGCAGCAGCAGTCGTTTCTCGCCGTATTGGCCAAAATTGATCGTTGCTTCTGACTTATCGCCTTCGCCCCCAATTGCCAGAACTGTACCGAGACCAAATGTGTCATGTGACACACGCTGTCCAACTTCTAGAACCATGGCGGAAGATTTTTTGCCAGTTGCGCGTGGAGGTGGAGCAGTTGCAGTTCTGCGACGTAAACCAGAACTGCTTGAAGAAGATTTAGCTTTTGTTTCATTCTTCCACTCAATAAGTTCTGATGGAATCTCATCTAGAAAACGTGAACCAGGATTATATTTTGGAGTTCCAAAAGTTAATCGATATTCGGCGCGCGAAATGTATAAGCGTTTTTTGGCGCGGGTTAAACCAACGTAGGCCAAGCGACGTTCTTCTTCGATCTCTTTTGGATCATCCAAAGTGCGCGCATGCGGAAAGATTCCATCTTCCATACCAGTAAGAAATACCGTTGGAAATTCTAGACCTTTTGCAGTGTGTAGAGTCATCAACGTTACGACTCCCCCGTGGTCTTCCCCGTCAGGAATCTCGTCCGCATCCGCAACCAGAGATACTTTTTCAAGGAATCCCGATAGCGAGATTTCTTCATCTTCACCCAGTTCTTCAAAGGAGCGCTCTTCATATTCCATTGATGCAGAGACAAGTTCCTTTAAGTTTTCAACTCGGACTTCATCTTGCGGATCAGTACTGGCTTCAAGTTCGGTGAGTAAGCCAGATTGTTCAAGGACTGCCTCGATAATCACCGAAGGTTTAGTTTTGGCTTCGACCAAGACTGCTAGCGCAGTTAGCATCGCTGTGAATTCAGCAATCGAATGCGCCGCCTTATTTGGAACTGCTGTAGCTTCATTGACTCGCAAGAGCGCAGACCAGAAAGAAATTCCTTGAGATTCTGCAAAAAAATCAACTTCTTCAAGGGCGCGATCGCCAATGCCCCGCTTTGGAAAGTTAATGACGCGACGAAGTGATACTTCATCATTGGGATTGGCGAGCACACGCAGATAAGCCAGCAGATCCTTTACTTCCTTGCGTTCGTAGAACCGAAGCCCACCAACGACTTTGTATGGAATGGCGGCTCGCATAAATATTTCTTCAAAGATACGAGATTGCGCATTTGTGCGATAAAAGACTGCCGTATCACCCGGGTTCGAGTGGCCCATGTCCTGCAGTGAGCGAATCTCAGATCTAATAAATTCGGCTTCATCGTATTCGGATTCGGCAACATATCCGACTAAGGGTGCACCTGCGCCAGCATCAGACCAAAGATTTTTTTCTTTACGCGATTCATTCTGGGTTATAACTGCGTTAGCAGCGTTAAGGATATTTTGCGTTGAACGATAATTTTGTTCAAGCAATACCGTGGCCGCGTTTGGATAATCAACTTCGAATTGCAGGATATTACGGATTGTTGCACCGCGAAACCCATAGATTGATTGATCAGCATCGCCCACGACACAAAGTTCAGCGATAGGAAAGCCATCACCTTCGGTACCAGTCAACTCTTTAACCAACATATATTGCGCATGGTTGGTGTCTTGATACTCATCTACCAAAATGTGGCGAAAGCGCGAACGAAAGCGCGCCTTTGCTTCAGGGAACTGCTGCAGAACTTGTACCACCTTCATGATCAAATCATCGAAATCAAGTGCGTTAGCTTGCTGTAAACGCTTTTCATACATGGTGTAAACATCGGCAACGATGGTTTCAAATTGGTTCTGCGCCGCCGATAAGTATTGATACGGCGTTTGCAGTTCGTTCTTGGCGTTAGAAATCAGCGCTTGAAATTGGCGAGGTGGGTATCGCTTTACATCAAGGTTTAAGGTCTCCATGACACGCGAAATCAACTTCTGTGAATCTGCAGAATCATAAATACTAAAAGTTGTGCTGTAGCCCAATCGCTCGATTTCTTGGCGCAATAAACGTACGCAAGCAGAGTGAAATGTTGAGACCCACATTGATTTTGCAACGGGACCAACAAGTTCGGTAACACGCTCTTTCATTTCACCTGCAGCCTTATTGGTAAAGGTGATTGCCAGAATTTCATAGGGGCGAACTTCACGGGCTGCCATGAGATAAGAAATACGACGCGTGAGAACACGTGTTTTGCCTGAACCAGCACCTGCTACAACCAGCAGCGGTGCACCTTGATGGATTACAGCTTTTTGTTGCTGCGGATTAAGCCCCGCGAGCAGCGCATCTGTATCGACCATGGCGCGGAGTCTATTAGGCTTGCCTGTCATGGAGCCGCTTGCAGATACCGAGATCAAACGCGTTTTAGTAATTAACGCCCATCCCGATGATTCTGACTTCGGCGCATCCGGAACTATCGCGAAATGGGTAAAAGCGGGAATCGAAGTCGCTTACGTTTTTTGCACAAATGGCGACCAAGGTGGCGAAGAATCTGGATTTACTAAAGAGGAAATGCCCGCGATCCGTCAACGCGAACAACGCGCTGCAGGAGCTGCTATCGGCGTTACTGATATTACATTTCTAAATTATGTTGACGGCCACCTCGAAGCAACTCTGGCACTTCGTAAAGATATTGTTCGTTGCATTCGTATCAGCAAACCTGATCGTATGCTCTGTCAATCCCCTGAACGTAACTGGGATCGAATCGGTGCCAGCCATCCTGATCACTTAGCGGCAGGTGAAGCAGCAATTCAAGCTGTCTATCCTGATGCACGCAATCCGTTTGCATTTACCGATTTACTAGATGATGAAGGTTTGCAACCACATCGCGTCAAAGAAGTTTGGGTAATGGGCTTTGCTCAGCCAGATCACTGGGTTGATATCACCGATACCTTTGAATTAAAGATGGCAGCGCTAAATGCACATGCGTCGCAAACTTCTCATAACATAGAGTTAGGAAATATGGTTCGCGAATGGGGTCAGCGCAACGCTGGAATGGCTGGATTACCAGAAGGTCGTATCGCAGAAGCTTTTAAAATCGTTAATACAAATTAACTAACAGTTGCTGATTTAATTTCAATCGCTTGGACTGGGTAGCCATCGCTTACGTAATAACTTTTACCGGATTCTTCATCAACCTTATAAGCTCCAACTTTTTCTATGCGCAGTAATAGCGGCAAACCCGTTTTGATCTTTCCCCAGATTGTGTAACTTGGCGGCAATGCTGTGTCTTTATAAACCAAGAAGAACTGGCTGCCATTGGTATTTGGGCCAGAGTTCGCCATGGCTACGGTGCCCGCTGGATAAGTCATAATCGTCTTGGTTGGAAGGTTTTCATCTTTGTACCCTTTCCATGATCCTGGTGAACCATTGCCTTGAGCCGATGGATCGCCACATTGCAGAACATAAATTCCTTCAGTTGTAAGGCGATGGCAGAAAGTGCCATCAAAGTATTTTGCGCGTGCCAGCGTTGATAAGTTTGTTACTGTTTGCGGTGCGGCGGGGTTCATAGCGATCGTAATGACTCCACAGTTTGTAGTGATTGTCATTGTTTTTGCGAGTTTCTTATCAACTGCACTTGGCTGCTTTAGCGTTGCAGGTTTGTGCGCCTTTGAGGTGGGTTTGGCGCAGCCGGCAACCGACGTTGGTCGTTCGGCAGCAGAGGCGTTAGTACAAGTTAACGAAGTTACAGAGATTACTAAGGCACAGAGTGTAGAAAGTCTTTTCAATCTCATTCCCATTCGATCGTTCCCGGCGGTTTTGATGTCACATCTAACACAACACGATTTACTTCGCGCACCTCGTTGGTAATTCGCGTTGATATTTTCTCTAAAGTTTCATACGGAACGCGCGACCAATCCGCGGTCATCGCATCTTCACTAGAGACTGGACGCAAAACAATTGGATGACCGTAAGTACGACCATCGCCCTGCACGCCAACGCTGCGCACATCCGCTAATAAAACAACAGGGCATTGCCAGATCTGACGATCAAGACCAGCCGCTTTAAGTTCTTCGCGCGCGATTAAATCTGCGTGACGCAAAATATCCAGGCGATCTTTTGTTACTTCACCGATTATGCGGATACCAAGTCCCGGACCTGGAAATGGTTGACGCCAAATGATTTCTTCAGGCAAGCCAAGTTCTAGGCCGACTTGACGCACTTCATCTTTAAATAGCGTGCGCAGTGGTTCTACTAAAGTGAACTTTAAATCATCTGGCAGGCCGCCAACATTGTGGTGTGACTTGATATTGGCGGTACCGGTTCCACCACCTGATTCAACAACATCTGGATAAAGTGTTCCCTGTACTAAGAATTCAACGTCTCCGCCGGCAGCAATATCGCGGGCAGCCTTTTCAAATGAACGAATAAATTCTCGGCCAATAATCTTGCGCTTTGTCTCTGGATCAGTCACCCCTTTGAGGGCAGATAAAAATTGATCAACCGCATCCACCACAACTAAATCAATGCCTGTTGCGGCAACGAAGTCACGTTGTACTTGTTCAGATTCTCCACTGCGCAATAATCCGTGATCGACAAATACGCAGGTTAGCTGTGCCCCAACTGCGCGTTGAATAATTGCCGCGGCAACCGCTGAATCAACACCACCTGATAGGCCGCAGATAACGCGCTTAGATCCAATTAACTCTTTTGCTTTGGTGATTTCGTTTTCTGCAATATTTTCGGTGGTCCATTCTGGTTTACATTGCGCGATATTGATTAGCCAATTTTTGAGAATCGTCTGTCCGTGTTCTGAGTGCAGAACTTCAGGATGGAACTGAACACCAGCAATTTTTCCTGTGGCATCTTCGAATGCAGCAATTGGTGTATCGGAAGTGACTGCGCAGATTCTAAAACCTGCTGGGGCCTGCGTCACCGCATCGCCATGTGACATCCAAACACTTTGCGAGTTAGGTAGGGTTGAAAAGATTTTTGAAGTTGTTTCGGCTTTTATTTCGGTACGACCAAATTCAGACTTACCGGTTTGGCTCACAACTCCGCCAAGGGCTGCGGCCATGACTTGAAAGCCGTAACAAATTCCAAAGACTGGAATACCCAGTTGCAAAATTGCGCTATCAAATTTCGGTGCGTGATCGGCGTAAACACTTGATGGTCCACCAGATAGAATAATCGCCGCTGGGTTCTTGGCGCTTACTTGCGCTGCAGTGATGTGCGATGGAACAATTTCAGAGTAAACGTTTGCCTCTCGCACGCGACGTGCGATTAGTTGTGCATACTGCGCGCCAAAATCGACGACTAAGACTCCGCTTTTAGAATTCAATGGTTAAGCTCCGTGAATAATGACTTCTACGCGCTGGAACGACTTAACATCTGAATAACCAGAGGTTGCCATGGCGCGACGCAGTGCGCCAAATAAGTTCATAGATCCATCTGAGGTATGTGATGGGCCCATCAAAATTTCTTCGATGGATCCAATTGTGCCAACGTTTACACGTTCACCGCGTGGCAGTTCTTGGTGGTGCGCTTCTGATCCCCAGTGCCAACCTAAGCCAGGCGCTTCCGTTGCCTTAGCAAGCGGAGATCCCATCATCACTGCGTCTGCGCCAACTGCAATTGCTTTGGCAATATCACCAGAGCGACCAACTGAACCATCTGCAATAACGTGAACATAGCGTCCACCTGATTCATCTAGATATTCGCGACGAGCGGCGGCGACTTCTGCAACAGCTGATGCCATCGGTACTTCAATTCCTAAAACTTTGCGCGTTGTATGCGCGGCTCCCCCTCCAAAACCAACTAGAACTCCGGCAGCACCTGCACGCATTAAGTGGAGCGCGCCAGTTGATGTAGCAACTCCACCAACAATTACCGGTACATCTAGTTCGTAGATAAATTTCTTTAAGTTAAGTGCTGAATCATCGTTACCAACATGTTCTGCTGAAACAGTTGTTCCACGAATTACAAATATATCTACACCGGCATCGATAACTGCTTTGTGAAGCTCGGCGGTGCGCTGTGGCGAAAGGGAAGCTGCAACCGTCACACCAGAGTCACGAATAGTTTTAATGCGCTCTTTAATTAGCTCTGGGCGAATTGGTGCGCTGTAAATTTCTTGCATTCGGCGAGTAGCGTGCTTATCTGGCATCGACGCAATTTCACCAAGTGGAATTCGCGGATCCTCATAACGAGTCCAGAGGCCTTCAAGGTTTAGAACACCAAGTCCGCCAAGTTTGCCGATCGCAATTGCTGTCTCTGGCGAGACAACTGAATCCATTGGCGCAGCCATCATCGGAATATCAAATTTATATGCATCGATCTGCCAGACCGTGGAAACATCTTCGGGGTTACGAGTGCGTCGGCTGGGAACGATGGCAATATCGTCGAATGAATATGCCTGGCGGGCGCGCTTTCCTGGTGCGATCTCGATATCCATTCGCGTCCTCCTTAGTTTTTCTGGGTGTAGTTAGGGGCATCGGCTACGTGCAGCACATCGTGAGGATGGCTTTCCTGTAACCCTGCTGCGGTAATTTGAATCAAACGACCTTCACGGCGCAGAGTCTCGATATCAGCAGCGCCGGCATAACCCATTCCGCTGCGTAGCCCACCAACGAGTTGGTGTACAACTTCGGCAACTGGGCCGCGATATGCGACTCTACCTTCGATGCCTTCCGGGACAAGTTTGTCTTCAGATAAAACATCATCTTGCATATAACGATCTTTGGAATAAGACTTTTGTTCTCCGCGAGATTGCATCGCACCAAGTGAGCCCATGCCGCGATAGGCCTTGTATTTGCGGCCATCGATTTCAACAAGTTGACCCGGTGATTCTTCGCAACCGGCCAAAAGTGAACCAAGCATTACCGAATTTGCACCGGCAACGATTGCTTTAACAATGTCACCTGAATACTGAAGTCCACCATCGGCGATTAGCGGAATGCCGGCTTTGTTACATGCTTTAGCGGCTTCCATAATCGCGGTGATTTGTGGAACACCGACACCTGCAACAACACGAGTTGTACAAATCGATCCTGGACCAACACCAACTTTTACCGCGTCCGCTCCTGCATTAATTAACGCCTGTGCACCTGCGCGAGTTGCCACGTTTCCGCCAATTATTTCAATAGTTGCTGAAAACTTTTTAATTCTTTCAATCGCATCTAGAACCGCGCGGTGGTGGCCATGCGCTGTATCAACAACAACCACATCGACTCCGGCTTCAATTAAAGCTTGGGCACGCGCAAAGCCGTCATCGCCAACACCGACTGCGGCTCCAGCCAAGCCCACGTTCTTAACTAATTTAACGTGAGTAACTTGTTCTTCAATTGGCAAATTGCGGTGAATGATTCCGATGCCACCAGCCTTAGCCATGGCTATTGCCATAGTTGATTCGGTGACGGTATCCATTGCAGATGAAATGACTGGGACTGCAAGTGAAATATTGCGAGTCAACCAGGTTGCAGTGTTTACTTCGCTAGGAACGACCTCGGAGGCATCTGGCAATAAGAGCACATCATCGTAAGTCAGCCCGAGCATCGCGACTTTGTCGTTATCGCTGCTCATGAGCCCTCCGAACTGTGGTTGAGCGCCCTAGTCTAACTTGAGATTTAGGCTCCTAAAGCCTGCTTGATCTGCTGGCAGGCAAGGGCTAAATCATCAGCGAAGGCTACTTCGTTGCATTGTTCACGATCCCATCCGGGCCCGCCCAAGATAAAACGTGGTGCAGGGCGAATCGCAGGGATATCACGGAAGAATTTTGGATCACCATTATTCGATAACTGTGCCCAAAGGAAAACCGCAGGTGGGGCGCTGCGTGAGATCACATTAGAGAGCGCTGCCAAGGGAGTTCGCGCACCAAGGAAATTGCAATCAACTTTCGCTTCAGCAAGTGCAGCATGCAAAGCATGTAGGGCTAAACAATGCAGTTCTTCGCCCACTGATGCCAACAAAACTGGACGCGAATTTAAAGGATCTTTCAACTGCTTTGAGCGCTCCCGCAGAATTGAGGTAATAGTTTCAGATAATAAGTGTTCTACTTCAATACCTGTTCCCGTTTCTTGCCAGGCATCGCCCACTATCACTAGCACCGGAACAATGACTTCTTGCCAGCTATCAATAACCCCATATTCTTCAATATCTTTTCGTAAGATACTTTCGACAAAATTTCTATCTAACGAGTTCGCTGCTTTTACTATTGCGGCAACTACATCTTCGCGAGCTTCGAATATCTTTAAAATCTTTTCTACTTCAAATTCGCCTTTATGAGCCAGCGCTTGTTCGGCAGCTTCGGCTGGTGCTACTCCTGCTGAGATAAGCCGGCGCATCAGAGTTAATTTGGCGAGATCGTTTGCGCAATAACGCCGATGCTCCCCAGCCTCATGACTAGAAGGGCCAAGGCCATAGCGGCGAGCCCAGGTCCGTAGGGTCGCTGGCGCCACACCGATTTGGCGGGCGACGGCTGCAACCGTTAGGAGCTCTTCCATGGGCCTATGGTGGCTTGAAGTGGGCTGGCTCACCACTTGAAATGAGCGTTCTAGCCCCCCTTTTTTAGAAATCTAGTGATCAACCCAACAACTTTTGACCCGATAGGTACTTGAACAACCTATGGCGCGGTTGTAGAGTTCTGGTATAAACCAAGGCAAGGAGTAAATCATGGCTGAACAATCGCGACTACCGCTTCCAATCGCAGATCATTGGGAATGGCAGTACGCAGGCGCCTGTCGTGAACTTCCCGCCGAGATGTTCTTCCATCCAGATGGAGAACGCGGACCACGCCGTCGCAATCGCGAGAATGCGGCGAAGGCAGTCTGTGCATCTTGCCCGGTTATCGCTGCTTGTCGCGCACAGGCACTGGCACTTGCCGAGCCATACGGAATTTGGGGCGGTCTTTCCGAAGATGATCGCGCATTAATTCTTAATAAGGATATTCCAGAGATTTACGAAGCATCATAAAACTTAAATAAAAATCCCCCGCAAACCAATTGGTGTGCGGGGGATTTCTTATTTCTAATTAGTGGTGACCGCCAGGACCATGTGAATGTCCATGTCCCCCGGCAGCATCGGCAACTTCATCTGCAGGACGCTCGTATACAACTGCTTCAGTTGTAATAAACATCGCGGCAATTGATGCTGCATTTGCAAGTGCGGAACGAGTTACCTTCACTGGATCGATGACGCCATCTTTTGCAAGATCGCCGTAAACATCAGTTGCGGCATTGAAACCTTCATGCGATTTCAGAGCGCGCACCTTTGCTACCACTACGTATCCCTCTAGGCCAGCATTTTCAGCAATCCAACGAAGTGGTTCATCGCAGGCTTTGCGAACTAAGCGAACGCCAACTGCCTTATCGCCTGTAAATCCGAGATCGCCTTCTAGAGAATCGGCAGCATGAACAAGTGCTGCGCCTCCGCCAATAACGATTCCTTCTTCAACGGCTGCGCGAGTTGCAGAGATAGCATCTTCTAGACGGTGCTTCTTCTCTTTAAGTTCTACTTCTGTATGTGCGCCAACTTTGATTACGCAAACGCCACCAGCGAGTTTAGCAACACGCTCTTGTAGCTTTTCGCGATCCCAGTCAGAGTCAGTGTTAGCGATCTCGTTGCGGATTTCAGAGACACGGGCAGCAACACTTGCCTTATCTCCTGCGCCATCAACGATGGTGGTTGCATCCTTAGTGATAACGATGCGACGGGCCTTGCCGAGATCTTCAATGTTTACTTGATCAAGTTTCATGCCAACTTCAGCAGAAATAACTGTTCCACCGGTCAAGATTGCGATGTCTTGCAACATAGCCTTGCGGCGATCACCAAAGCCAGGGGCTTTAACAGCAGCGGAGGTAAATACTCCGCGCATGCGGTTTACAACCAAAGTTGAAAGTGCTTCACCATCGACATCTTCGGCGATGATCAAAAGTGGCTTATTTACTTGGGCAACTTTTTCAAGTACTGGCAAGAGTTCTGCGAGCGCTGAAATCTTGCTGCCTGAGATAAGTACGAAAGCATCTTCCAGGATTGCTTCCATACGATCTTGATCAGTTACGAAATATGGAGAGATGTAACCCTTATCGAATTGCATACCTTCAGTGAACTCGAGTTCAAGTGCTGTAGTTGATGCTTCTTCAACGGTGATCACGCCATCTTTGCCGACCTTGTCCATCGCTTCAGCGATTAGCTCACCGATTGCGCGATCTTGGGCAGAGATAGTTGCAACGTCTGCGATCTGTGCTTTATCTTTTACGACAGTTGCATTCTCGGCCAAACGCGCCGAAACTGCAGCAACTGCTGCTTCAATACCAATCTTTAGATCCATTGGTTGTGCGCCAGCGGCTAGGTTACGTAAGCCCTCTTTCACCATTGCTTGGGCAAGCACGGTTGCAGTTGTTGTTCCGTCACCGGCAACATCGTTGGTCTTTGTTGCAACTTCCTTTACGAGCTGTGCGCCCATATTTTCTGCTGGATCTGAAAGTTCGATCTCTTTAGCAATTGTCACGCCATCGTTTGTAATCGTTGGTGCGCCAAATGATTTGGAGATAACGACGTTACGACCCTTAGGACCGAGCGTTACCTTTACGGTGTCAGCGAGGATATTTACTCCACGCTCCATTGCGCGACGAGCTTTCTCGTCGAATTCAAGAATTTTTCCCATTATTACTTCTCGATTACAGCGAGAATGTCACGGGCTGAAAGTACGAGGTATTCCTCATTGTTGTACTTAACTTCAGTTCCGCCGTACTTGCTGTAGAGAACAACGTCTCCGACCTTTACATCCATAGGAACGCGAACTCCATCATCAAAGCGACCAGGACCTACGGCAACAACTGTGCCTTCCTGTGGCTTCTCTTTTGCAGTGTCAGGGATAACAAGTCCTGAAGCTGTTGTTGTCTCGGCCTCTGATGCCTTAACGACGATGCGATCTTCGAGTGGCTTAATGGCAACTGCCATGGTGATGCTCCTTTTTATCTCAGTTTGATCTAGTTAATCGGGTAAAACTTCCTCGCTGGGAAGCCTGCGCAGAATTAGCAGACTCGGGCCCTGAGTGCTAACGCCTAGCGTAGAGGGCGTTATTCCCAGCGGCAAATTAGAGGCTCACGCGCTCCACAGGCAGCGAGGATTGCGCGTCAAAGGCTTGTGGGCCAGGGGCGAGGCCAGCGGCAACCATCAGTGAACCAAGGGCTGCCACCATCGCCCCGTTATCGGTGCAAAGGGCCGCACTTGGAATTCGCAGACGGATATCAGCCTTGGCGCAGCGTTCTTCGGCCACGGCGCGCAGGCGAGAATTAGCGGCGACGCCACCTGCAATAACAAGTGAATTAACGCCTGTTGCTTTACATGCCGCAAGTGATTTCAAAAGCAGTACATCAACGATTGATTCTTGGAATGAGGCAGCGACATCACCCTTTTTATAATCGGGTGTACTTTCTAAATAACGTGCAACGGCAGTTTTTAAACCTGAGAATGAAAAATCATAAGGACGCGTTGCCCAATCGTTGCTAGTTGTTAAACCGCGCGGAAAATCAATTGCGTTGGCAGATCCACTTTGTGCGGTGCGATCTATTGCTGGGCCACCGGGAAAGCCAAGTCCCATTACACGAGAGATTTTATCGAAGGCTTCACCGGCGGCATCATCCATAGTTGCACCTAGTTTGGTGATCTTTGAGGTGATGTCATCTACTTGCAAAAGGGAAGAATGTCCACCGCTAACGAGTAAAGCAATCGTTGGATCAGTTGGTTGGTTATGAGTTAAATAATCAACGGAGATATGTGCGGCCAAATGATTAACACCATATAGAGGTTTGCCAAGACCAAGTGCTAATCCACTAGCTGATGCAACACCAACTAGAAGTGCGCCTACTAAACCGGGGCCAGCTGTTACAGCAATAGCGTCGATATCGTTTAGCGAAATCTGGGCATCGCGTACTGCTTTTTCGATACTCGGCAGCATCGCCTCTAAATGTGCACGGCTGGCGATTTCAGGAACAACTCCTCCAAAGCGCGCATGTTCTTCAACGCTAGATGCGATGACATTTGCCAGCAATGTGCGGCCACGAACAATGCCGATTGCTGTTTCATCGCAAGAAGTTTCGATTCCTAAAACTATTGGTTGGTTCATGCGCCTAACTCCTTACGCATAACAAGGGCATCAAGGCCGGGACCGTAATAACCCTTGCGAGTTGAAATGTTTTGATAACCCAACTTTTCATATAAAGCGATAGCACTTGCATTATTAACGCCTACTTCTAGCATCATTGCTGGAGCGCCTTTTTCAAATGACCATGCTTCTAATTGGCCCATAAATTGGCTGGCAATACCTTGGCGGATGAAATCTGGCAGAACTGCCACAGTTAAGACATCGGCTTCAACTCCTGGTGCAACAACGAGAACAGCTGCATATCCAACGATCTGATCTTGCTCATCTGTTGCCACTAAGAAATAGCGAGTCTTAGGCACACCTTTAAATTCTTCTTTGAACTGCCCCATCGACCAAGGTGCATCTGCAAAAAGTACGCGCTCCATCGAAACCAGAACTGGCAAGTCAAGTGAAATTGCTTCACGGTAATTAATCATGTGCGCTCCGCAGTTGGCACCGCATCGGGGCGACGTAAATACATGGGTTCAGTTTCATTCTGCGAATGGCTAAGTGTGACCAACTTTTGCACATCTGGATAAACGTCAAAGAAAAAGTCAGCAACTTCGGCTGGCTTATTTACAGATGGCCCAGCCACGCGAACGCCATCTTTATAACTTGCCCAATAAATTTCCTTGCGCCGGGCATCTATGGCAACGGTGTATTCACTTTTGTCGATAGCAATGGCATCTAGGGAACAGGTTCCCATCACTGGGATATCGCGAGCCAGTGCAAAACTTCGCGCAAAAGTTATACCTACGCGTAGCCCAGTAAATGGCCCCGGCCCCATGCCGACAACAACCTGATCTGGTTTCGGGCAAACGGCTAAAGCTTGGGTAACTAGTTCAGTGATTGCAAAGCCATGTTCGGTGGCGCCTTCATGAAAACTTTCAAATAGAACTTTGCCTTCATCGATAATCGCAACAATTGTCCGAGAAGTTGAGGTATCAATTGCTAGAGAAATAGTCATAACTTAAAGCCCGCCCAGCGTGTTCCGATGGTGCGAACTGTTACAACTCTTTCATCATCAGTGCGATCAATATCTATTTCAAGGCGTTCATCGGAAAGTCGAGCAGATTCAGCTCCACCCCATTCGATAACCGTTACAGATGATTCGCGAGCAGAATCAAGATCAAGATCATCTAAGTAAGGCGCTGCGTTGCCAGTTTCAAGTAAGCGATAAACATCAACGTGAATCAACGCGAGTGCGCCGCTATGGGTGCGAGAGATAACAAAGGTTGGTGAAGTGATATCGCTGAATCCGAGGGCGGCGCCAATTCCTTGAACTAAGACGGTTTTGCCGGCACCAAGTGGGCCATTTAAAAGGATTAGATCACCGGCGCGCAGTTGGGAGCCAATTTTCTGGCCGAGATCAAACATCTCTTGCGCTGATGCGATCTTCATAGGGCTTAAGGGTACTAGCGAAAAAGAAACAGGGGCCGCGCTTTCGCGCGGCCCCTGTTTCGTAGGATCTTTTCTACAACTTAAAGATTACTTGTTGTAGTACTTCATCCATGGGTAAGCAGTATCTCGATCAATCACAAGACCTTTGGCCTTTCGAACCTTCGATAAGTGCGCACCCGTCCAAGGCAAGTATCCGTTATCGGCTGCAGATATCGCAGTGTCGATAATCAACTTGTAATGAGCCATCGTGAAGTTGGTGTGTCCAGTACCTGGAGTACCCGCAATTGATATTGGGCTACCAGCGGCATCGAACTTTGACCAAGTCTTAGGAGTTACGCTCCAAAGAACCTGCAACTGACGAACGGGTGCTGAATAAGCACCGCTCTTCTGTGCAGCCTTCTTGGCAGATGCCTTTGCGGCAGCGAAATCTGCTTCGTATAGATCAGAAATTCGCTGAACGATTCCGGCAGGTTCTACTGGATCGTGTTGACCAATCATCATCACTGTTGGGACTTTGATCTTTCCAGTGCTCTCATACATCGTTGAAGCAGACTTTGCAATTGCTGCAGCGTCGCCTTTGATGCGTGGCGCATCTGGATTTAGCGGATTAAGTGTTGAAAGCATTCCAGCGATTGCACTATTTCCACTTAGACCTGCGTTATGAACCGAACGATCTTCATCGCTGAGTTGCTTTGAGTAATTAGTTGTCTGATTATCAAAGGAGATTCCGCCCATCTTGGCTTGCATATCGCGAGAGCCAAGTAGTGAGTAACCCAAAACGCCTGCGATATTTTCAAGAGTTGCTAGAGCTGGTGCATAAGCAAGTGGCCAAGCAGTAGCGGCTGCTCCTGGAGGACCGACGAGCCCATCAAATGATGAGCTCTGTGCGCTGATGCCGGCTAAGCGACCGATCATCAAAAGTGCGCTGCGTGATGGAATTCCACCAGCTTGTAGCGCCTTAGCAGATGCACTAGATGTTGTTGGCCAAGCACCTGTTGCAACGCCTGCTTTTAGCGCTGTCAATACAGCGGTGTACTTGCCGAGATCTTGCAACATCTGCATGTCTCCGCCAGCACCTGGTGCATAACCAGTTAGCTTAATTGTTGGATCAAACCAAGTCTTCATTAACCACAGTAGGTCGACGAAGTACTTACTTTGAGAGCCCCACGCATCAACTGGGTTCATTACAGCTGCTGCTGAAAGTAGTTCAGGCTTTTGCTCAGCGAAGGCTTGTGTAATTCCGCCGCCCATTGAGTAACCCCACGCCACAACCTTTTTAGTTGTTGTGAACTTGGCCTTAAAGACACCAACTAGTTCAGCATTTGTCTTTACAGCCTCATCAAGGTTCCAGCCCTGAGTGCTAAATCCTGAACCGATTACGGCAACGCCTTTATTGGTTAGGTAGGTAACAAGTGATGCATCATTTCCTGGTGCGATTTGTGCTGTTGAGTCAACTGCGAAGTAACCCGGAATCGTTGTGTTTCCACCGAAGCCGTGTGACCAGATAGTGACGGTGCCATTGAATGTGGCAGGAACAACCATCTTGTAGGCAGCCCCGTCAGATGTTGTTCCTGTACATGTCTGGACTGGAGTCTTTCCATCACAGGTTGGGCCAGTTGCTGCAGCATATGCCGGAGCAACGACTACGAGCGTTGCGAGCAACGCTGTTGTTGAAACGAGGGCAAATGCGCGTGATTTAAACGATGTAGTTCTCATTAGTTTGGCAATCCCTTCGCTGGCATTGCAGGACGTGAATAGCTTGATTTTTCAACCGGTCCGGTACCTGAATCAGTTGTGTACACGGTGTAGGTGAAGGTGTCATTTGGTACCAAGTCGCCGGTCTTATTGAAAGTACCGAACCAGTATCCGTTTAGACCAACGTTGCTTGTCTTTGAATAGTTCAAAGGAACAAGTGCTGCGTTAGGGAATTTAGAACCACTTGCATCGATTGCGTCAAGAAGTGATTTGCGAGTTGGGTTCTTACCAGCTGCCTTTAGCGCTTGCACTGCGATGAATGCTGTGTTCATACCAATTAGCGCCCAGCTGTTGAACTTTGCGCCGACGTTATACTTGGTATTAATCTCCTTGAACTGCGCAATGTATTCATCCTTTGGATCTACAACAGATGGCATAAATGACACCGAAGTTGAGCCAATGATGTAAGGAACTGTGGCTGGGTTAATTGATGGGATATCGGCACCAACTGAACCAAGAATCCACTTAGGTGCATACTGTACTTTTGCAGCAGCCAAGACTGTGTACAAGGTTGCACTTGCAACACCGAAGACGATCTGCACTTCGCAGCCGCCGGCTTTGAACTTAGTGATCCATGAATCTGGAACGCCAGCTACACCCTGTGAAAGTGATGGGTATGCAACCTTGACTGCGAAGTCGAGGTCACCGTGTGTCTTGTCGAAGCCGACAAGTGCGTCATCACCAAAGTCATCATCCTGATACAACAAGCAAGTTTTCTTGCCTGGATAAGTTTCTTTTACATACTTGCTAATCATTTTGGCTTCCATGATGTATGAAGGCAAGAGTGTTGATGAAGTTGGGAATGCTTTGCGATCATTGAATCCGCTGAAGCCAGTATTAATGAAAAGGCTTGGAATTCCGCGACGGCCAAGGTTTACCGCAGATGCAACAGCCTTATTATTCGCTGTTCCAAGTGCTCCGATAACTGCCATTACCTTATTTTTAGCAATTAAATCTTGAGTATTTAAAATTGCCTGCTTTGGAAGGTAACCGTCATCTTTTACAACGAGGCTGATCTTGCGGCCATTTACTCCACCGTTTGCGTTGACATAATCAAAATATGCCTTCATCGCTCCAGGTAGTTGGTTGTATCCAAAACTGGCTGAGCCTTTCATTGGCAAAGTAATGCCGAGTTTGATTTCGGTTGAAGTTACACCTACTTCTGCAGCGCGCAGCGAAATTGCTTGTGCCGGCATTACAGAGAGTGAGAGCGCAGTTGCAGCCATCACCGCGGAAGCTACGAGTAACTTCCGACGAGTCGTTCTGATCATATTTTTCCTTCCATCGAGGGGTAGAGCGGGGTGCTGCTTAGTGAGACTTATCTTAGGAGCAGGTTAACGCTTACTTAACATGACGCGACCGAAACTTCTCGATCGGACCTTTCGGCGCCAAAAAGACCGTCAAAATTAAGAGCACGCTGACGATGAAGTCAGGCAATAATGAGGGAACAGATTCGGAGCCGCTCCATCGGTCTGCGACCAATGAGGCGATTTCGGGGATTGCAACCAGTGCCACTGCCCCAATCATGACGCCTCCGAGGGTGTTTACACCAGAGAGAATGGCGCCCGTAGCTAATGAAAATGAGAGCGCGAGCGGGAAAGCGCTCGGAGAGACGTTATTTATGGTCGTAGCCAGCAGAGCCCCTGCCATACCGGCGATCCCGGCGCTGACGGTGAAGGCCAGGACCTTAGATCGGGCAAGACGGATACCGGATAATTCGGCGGCAACTTCATTGGTCTTAACAGCGCGCCAAGTGCGGCCATATCTAGAGCGCAATAGATTTTGGATCCACCACATCATTATTAGCGCCGTAAGGGAGGTAATCCAGAAGAACCATTTGTATTGTGTGAACGCTTCACCGAATGAAAGTGGTGGCCACCCCGCATCAAATGAAATTCCTTGTTCGCCACCTAAGAATGAAAATTGATTTGCAATCGAAGGCAGACCAACGGCAAGTGCCAAAGTTGTTCCAGCTAAATATGGTCCCGTTAATCTTGCAGCGGCCAAACCAAGGATAGCTCCAAATAATGAGGTGATAAGCACGGCGGCCACGAAACAAATCCAAACAGGTAGGTGTAGATAAATTTGCGTGAGCGCTGCGGTGTATGCCCCTATTGCTAATAGCGCGCCATGACCAAGTGAAATTTGCCCTGAATAGCCTGTTAATAAAATAATTGATGCAATTGCCACAACGTAGACAGCAATCGTTGCGCCTTGGAAAGATTTCCATTCGTCAACGGTGTTGCTTAGGATGTAAACCAATAATCCGATTAGGACAAATCCGATAAAGCGGTGCTTATTGGTTACGTGGCGTTTATGCACGACGGCCGCCTTTCGCTCCAATAATTCCATGTGGTCTTAATAACAGAACTAAAATCAAAATTAAGAAAGCCGCGATAAAGACAAGTGATCCGCCGACATACATAAGAATTATCGCAAGAATAATTCCAAGTGTCAGGCCACCAAGGACTGCGCCGATCAAACTTTCAATTCCACCTATTACTGCTGCGACGAAACCAAATACAAGTAATAGACTAAATTCAAATGATTCAGGTGATACCGAGCCTGAACCATTTGTGGTCTGCAGGATTCCGGCGGTTGCACCTACGCCTCCCGAGATTGCCCAACCGACGGTGCGAATAAAATCAACGCGGATACCTGCAAGCCGAGAAATCTCAGGTGCAAATGAAGCGGCGCGAAGTGATAAACCAAGGTTGGTGCGTTGAAAAACTAAAGTTAGCGAAATCATCAGTAAAAGGACTATTCCTAGGATCAGCAACCGCATCGGAGATAAGGCGATACTTTCGCCAGAGAAAACAAATCCTTTATCTGACATAGGAGGTGGAAGTGAACCGACGCGGTCTCCATAGATGTAATTGAGAATTGTTTTAATAATGCCGAGCAAACCTAGGGTTGCAATTATCGGCAAGAATATTTCTGCGCCTTTATCACCTGATCGCTTGAGAAGTGGACGCAAGAAGAAATACTCAATAAAAGCAGAAAATACGGCGCCGGCAACCATTGCAATTGGCAAGGCAATCCAAAAAGAGCCGGTCTTCTCAAGTATTGCAGCGCCAACGAAAGAAGATGCCAGCGCTAATCCACCAGCGGCAAAGTTGACTACACGCGTGCTGCGCCAGACCAAGACAACTGAGATCGCCATCAATGAATAAATTGAGCCAGCTGTTATGCCGATTAGTAGCGTATTTATTAATTCAAACATAATCAGAACCCCAAGTAAGCAGCGCGCACTGCTGGGTCATCTTTGAGTGCAGCTGCGCTACCGGTAGCTGCAATTGATCCAAGATTTAAAACTATTCCAACATCTGCAATCTTTAGTGCTCCCATGGCATTCTGCTCAACCAAGATCACGGTTAACCCTTTAGTGGTGGTTAAGTCACGGATTGCTTGAAAGATTTGCTCAATAACAAGTGGGGCTAATCCAAGTGATGGCTCATCTAATAAAAGTAGTTCTGGTTTAGACATGATTGATCGCCCGAGCGCCAACATCTGGCGTTCTCCGCCCGACAAAGAATCAGCGCGTTGTGATAATCGCTCACCCAGTCGAGGGAAAAGTTCAAGGACTTCTTTCTTTGATTTCGCAGATTCGCTGCGATTGCGGCGCCAAAGCGAACCAAGTTCTAAATTCTCCGAGACGGTTAATCCAGGGATAACTGACTTACCTTCAGAGACATGTGAAATTCCGTGACGAACTAACTTTTCTGGCTTTGAGTGCAAAATATTGTGATCATTCCAATGCGCCTGACCTTCGCTGGCTTTGTTTAGCCCAGATAAAGTGCGCAATAAAGTTGTTTTACCCGCACCGTTAGCGCCGATAATGGCAGCGAGTTGGCCCTTTTCAACGTTAAAGCTGACGCCGCGCAGAGCGCGGATCGCACCATGATCAACAGTTAAATTCTCAATTCTTAACATTATGCGACCCCGGTTCCGAGGTATGCGGCAATTACTGCTGGATCGCGACGGACTTTTTCAGCAGCGCCACTTGCGATTACTTCTCCAAAGTTCAAAACGTATAGCCGATCACAGACGCTCATTACGACATCCATATGATGCTCAACAATTAACACGGACATGGTTGCAGTTAGATTGCGGATTAAATTATTCATCCATTCAATATCTTGTGTGCCAAGGCCACCGGCTGGTTCATCTAACATCAAGATCTTGGGCTCTGAGACAAGGGCGCGAGCAATCGCAACTCGCTTGGTATCTGGATAGGCCAGAGTATCTGCGCGACGATTAGCCAATGTTCCTGCGTAAACGCGATCTAACGCACGGATCGCTTTATCGCGCAAAACTTCTTCATCACCTTTATTTGTTCCAATTGCTGCTGAAATCAAACCGGTCTTGGCCAACTTCTGCGCACCAACCATTACATTTTCTAAGACGGTTAGCTCAGGAAATAGCCCAACTCCTTGCAGGGTGCGAGAAATTCCGAGATCAACTAATTCATCTGTGCGCGGCCAATTGCGTTTCTTGCCACCAAATTCAAAGGTTCCAGAATCTGGGGTTACTAATCCGCAGATAGCGTTAAAGAGAGTTGTCTTGCCGGCGCCATTTGGCCCAATAACGCCAACGACTTCATTAGGGCGCAGTTCTAAATGAACATCATGAAGTGCCTTGAGTCCGCCGAAGGAGATGCTGACCCCTTTTGCGTGCAACATCGCCTCGCTCATAATTCGTAGATTCTAGGCACACGCGGGCCAATTCGGGTGACAATCTCGTAATTAATACTGCCAGATGCGACACCCCAGTCATCGGCTGTGTACTCACCAAGCGAGCCATCACCGAAAATATTCACCCAATCTCCAGAAACCGCTATGGAATCAGCGCCTAAATCAACTACAAATTGATCCATTGATACGCGGCCAATAATTGGTGCGCGCTTTCCATTAACGAAAACGCCAGCGTTCTTTGCGATCCGAGGAATTCCATCGGCATATCCCATGGCAACTATGCCAAGTTTTGTCTCAGATTTTGTTTTTTCAGTTCCACCATAACCAACAGGTGAACCGGCTGGCACCGTCTTTACCAAATGCAATTTAGCGCGCAAAGTCATGGCAGGTTTTAGCCCCAACGATTGCGAAGTTCCTAAATGGCTTAAATCTGGCGTTAAGCCATACATAGCAATTCCGGTGCGAACCATGTCGAATGCGGATGCATGATCAACAAGAGTGGCTGCCGAATTAGAAAGGTGGCAGATTAAATTGGTAAATCCTAAAGAATCTAAGTTAGCCACCATCTTCTTAAAGCGATTTAGTTGTTCTAGGTTCTGAGCTTGTCCTGGTTCATCGGCGCGAGCAAAGTGAGAAAAGATCCCAACTATCTCAACGCCCTGCAAGTGGCTGATATCAATCTCGCTCCATTCAGATAGAAAACCACCACGAGTCATTCCGGTATCTACTTCTAGATGAATACGAGGGCGCTTGGCACCTTTAAGAGCTCTAATCTCATCAAGTGCTTTAATTGATGAAACGGCAAGATCAATATCTTTATCGACGGCGCTCTGAAAATCAGATCCCGGTGGTACTAACCAAGCCAAGATCGGTGCAGTAATTCCGGCAGCACGAAGTGCAATTGCTTCCTCAAGTAGTGCAACACCTAACCAAGTTGCGCCACCATCGAGTGCCGCATTTGCTACTGGAATAAGGCCATGGCCATAAGCATCGGCCTTTACAACTGCCATTAGATCTACGCCGGCTTGTGCCTTAAGGGTTGCAACGTTTGACTTTATTGCAGATAAATTTATAACTGCTTCTGTGCGATTTGTCATCGCTCAATCACAACCATGGCAGATGCGATTCCGGCATCGTGTGAAAGGGATAAATGAACAGTTGCACCATCTATTAACTCGGCGATTTCGCCGCGAAAAAGAAAATCTGGCTTGCCACTTTCATGGTTGATGACTTCAGCCTCATGCCAATTAAGCCCGTGGCCCGCATTAAGTGCCTTAGCCAACGCCTCTTTTGCAGCAAAGCGCGCAGCAAGTGAAGCAATTGGTTTTAAAGATTCGGCCGGAGTAAATAACTTCTCGCGAAGTGCTGGGGTTCGTTCGAGGGATTCGGCAAAGCGCGCAATATCAACGACATCAATGCCAATTCCGTCAATCATGGGCTTTAGTGTAATTGGGGTTATGAGAGTTGGCTATTAGATGGCCAATAGCGATCAATTGCAATAATTAAGACCAATAAGGCGGCGCCAATAAATAGGCCGCCCAATAAATCTGAGAACCAATGCGTATCGCGTATCAGCGAAACTGTGCAGACCGTCAAACTGATTGTGGCAACGCCTGCGCTAGCTAAACGACCGCGATATCGATCAACGTGTGCATATCGATAAATCAAATAAGCAAGGACTCCCCAGGTAAGAAGCGCATTTGATGCATGTCCACTTGGGTAGGACATTCCACCGAAGTGCAGCAGATCAATTCCTACTTTTGGTTTAGTGCGACCAAGCCAAAATTTAAAGAAACCAACAACTATATTTAGTGAGATAACGGAAAGAATCGCTAAGTTTAATGGGCGCCAAGTTTTAAATCTTCGCGCAATATAAAATGCGGCAAGTAATAGCGCAGTTGCCGTAACTCCGCGTAGCCCCAAATCATCTAAGCGACGAATAATAAATCCACTGACGCCACGAAATTCGGGGCGTTCTAACCCATGGATCCACTTATCGATTTCAATTAGTGGGCCATTAATAAGAACTTGGTGTGTGATGAGCAGAAAGCTAGTGAAAAATATGGCTGACCAACGAAAAGCTCTGACCATCTGGGCGCGACGCGTGTCGAGTACT
>SHVF01000010.1 GCA_009691135.1 Candidatus Planktophila sp. | reverse complement strand
ACAGCTTTTGTTCCAACAGGTGGCCTGCGCAAAACTAATTCACGCCCTGGATATTTCAACAAATAGGTCAGATTAGATGCACCGCTCCGAAACTGAAGTACTTCTGGCAGTTCATCGATATCAATATAGGTGCGCAACCAGGAATGCATAGCAGCAACATCAAAGCGATCCTCTTGCCGGACCGCTGTTACATCACTCATGACAAATAAGGCTTTATTTCTAATCGAGCGATGTCGCGAATATGAACCTCATCTGGCCCATCAACAATGCGCAATGTGCGAATTCCTGCATACATTGCAGCAAGTGGCGTATCTTGGCAAACACCTGCCCCGCCATAGCTTTGAATAGCATGATCGATAATGCGCTCAGCCATCTGGGGGACAGCAACTTTTATCGCAGCGATCTCTTTGCGAGCACCCTTTGCACCCACAGTGTCAATCATCCATGCAGCCTTTAAGACAAGAAGGCGTGCTTGCTCAATATCAATGCGGGCTTGTGCGATCCAATCTTGAATCACACCTTGTCGCACCAGTTCTTTACCAAAGGCCTCACGCGCAACTGTTCTCTTGATCATCAATGACAAGGCTCGCTCTGCCATGCCAATGGCACGCATGCAGTGATGGATGCGCCCTGGACCAAGTCGGGCTTGTGCCAACGCAAAGCCTTCACCCTCTAGTCCCAAAAGATTTGCTACTGGTACTCGCACATTAGTGAATGAAACTTCGGCATGGCCATGTTGGTCCACATATCCAAAGACAGTTAAATTGCGCTCCACCTTCACGCCAGGAGTGTTCATTGGAACAAGCACCATTGATTGTTGTTGATGTGCATCAGCATCGGGGTTGGTCTTTCCCATGACAATTAAGATTTGACAGCGCTCATCCATGGCACCTGATGTCCACCACTTAGTGCCATTGATGACATAGTGATCGCCATCTTTGACAATCGATGTTCTAATATTTCGCGCATCACTAGATGCCACATCAGGCTCAGTCATAGCAAAACCAGATCTGATCCGACCATCTAATAATGGTTCAAGCCATGCTTTCTTCTGTGCATCTGTTGCAAACATGTCTAGTAACTCCATGTTGCCTGTATCAGGTGCTGCGCAATTGATTGCCTCAGGTGCTAGTTCTGGGGACCACCCAGTGATCTCGGCCAAGCTCGCATACTCTGTAACAGTTAATCCATGATGGGGATCGTGGCTATGTGGCAAGAACAGATTCCATAATCCTTGAGCCCTTGCCTTTACCTTTAACTCTTCAACAACTGCCGGCAATCCATGAGGCTTTCCGGCCGCTCGCAACGCCTCCCTTTGATGCTCATAAACAGCCTCGGCGGGAAATACCTCTGTCTCCATAAAGGCTTGCAGTTTGGCGGCATATTCGCTTGTCTTAGCACTCAACGTGAAATCCATGCCTTAACCTTACGCATAGTTGCCCAATTTGAGGAAAGAGAAAATGAGTGTTCTTGACCGCTTTCGTTTAGATGGAAAGGTCGCAGTGGTCACTGGGGCATCCTCTGGTCTTGGAGTTGCCTTTGCAAAGGCATTGGCAGAGGCAGGAGCAGATGTTGTTCTAGGAGCAAGGCGGGTTGAACGTCTGGCAGATACTGGTGCATTAGTAACTGCAGCTGGCAGAAAGTTTGCTTCCCTACAAACAGATGTAACACAGCCAGAACAGTGCGATGCACTCATCGCACATGCCATCAAAGAATTTGGACGTGTAGATATTCTGGTAAACAACGCAGGTGTTGGCACCGCGGTGCCTGCAACACATGAGACCCCAGAACAATTTAGATCAGTTCTAGATGTCAATCTTTTTGGTGCCTATTGGATGTCACAAGCATTTGCAAAGGCAAATAAGAATGGGGGGGCGATAGTAAACATCTCAAGCATCCTAGGAATCAAACCGCAGGGACTGCCACAAGCTGCCTATGCCTCAAGTAAGGCAGGACTTATTGGATTGACAAGAGATTTAGCTGCGCAATGGACGGGGCGCAAAAACATTCGCGTCAATGCGCTCGCACCAGGGTTTTTCCCATCTGAGATGAGTAATGAACTTCCTGAAGATATGGTCAACATGATCAAAATGTTTGCACCCGCTGGTCGCCTCGGAGATCCAGAAGAGTTAGCAGCAACGCTTATCTGGTTAGTTAGTGATGCTTCTAGTTATGTAACAGGAATTACCGTGCCAGTTGATGGTGGATTGGTCATGCCTTAAACATTACAAAAGCCCCGGTGTATGAATTAAATACAAGTGACTTAAGGGTGGCGGGTGAAGGATTTGAACCTTCGAAGGCAGAGCCGGGGGATTTACAGTCCCCTCCCATTGGCCGCTCGGGCAACCCGCCAGGGTCATTCTTTTACGGCGAGCGCTAGATTACCTTAATTTATTTGCCATAGGTAATCGGCTATTTTCACTGCCTTTTCCATATAAAAAAGAGCAATAGCCCTCCGCCAACAACCAGCGTTGCGCTAATAATTAAGTAAACAGATAATTTATTATCAGAACCAGTTAATAAATAATTTACTTCTGTAGATTCAATATCTGTAGCGGCCATTGCTTTGGGTGAAACTCTAAACTCATATTTACCAGTAATTACATGTCCATCGGCGGCAACTGCACGATAATTAACTTTGAATAGGCCCGACGTTTCTGTTGGTGACAGTTCTGATGTTAATACAGCACCTGAAACTAGAGGTTTTGATAGGGCTAATTCTGACCAAGCTTGATCTAGCACTGAGATAGAATTTGAACCACCGATGTTGATCAGTGCTTCAGCAAAAGTAATGGAGATTGCCAAAGGTAATACTTCTAATATCGCATTTTCTGTAGGGCTCGCGCTTACTACGATGGTATGCGCGGAAGCCGGCACCGAAAGCAAGGGCATGGCCATCAGCCCTATAACTCCGATTAGATTTCGAAATCTCATTATTGGATTATATTCGCGGTTAATTTCATTAATTACATGAGGCGCGATAACCTTGTCTCATACAGGGTTATTTAATTCCCGTTTGTTTTAGGAGGGCCAACCGTGGCTGATAGCAGTTTTGATGTAGTTTCCAAGATTGATCGCATGGAACTCGATAACGCAATTAATCAAGCGATCCGCGAAATTGATACTCGATTCGACTTTAAGAATACCGGGGCGAAGATCGAAATGGCTGGGGAGAAAATTAATATTGAAGCCGATACTGAAGAACGCGCTAAGGCAACTTTAGATGTTGTAAAAGATAAGATGATCAAGCGAGGAGTTTCGCTAAAACACATCGATCCAGCTGAGCCACAGCTTTCTGGAAAGATCTACAAGATCTCTTGTCCGCTTAAAGAAGGCATCTCGACTGAGAATGCTAAGAAAATTGCTAAATTCTTGCGCGATGAAGGCCCTAAATCAGTTAAGTCTCAGATTCAAGGTGATGAACTTCGTGTCACCAGCAAGAGCCGCGATGATCTGCAAGCCACAATGGCCATGATCAAAGAGGGCAAGTGGGAATTCGCAGTTCAATTTGTGAACTTTCGTTAATTGAAAAAACATAAGCTCGGCCTCGTTTACGGGGTTAGCGCATACGTTTTATGGGGAATGTTCCCTTTATATTGGCCACTGCTCGAACCGGCTAATCCTCTTGAAATAGTTTCACATCGCGCGGTCTGGACGTTGATCTTTTGCATCATCGTTCTGGCAATAACCCATGCACTGAAGTCAACGATAGTTACCCTTAAGCGACCCAAGGTTACAATAAAACTCTTCTTGGCATCAATTCTTATATCTATTAACTGGTTGGTCTATATCTGGGCTACTAATAACGGACATGTTGTTGAGGCATCACTTGGTTATTACATAAACCCATTAATCATTATCGCTTTCGGTGTAATTCTGCTTAAAGAGAAGATGCGTCAATTGCAATGGGTGGCAGTTTCCATCGCCACGGTTGGCGTGATTATTCTGACTGTTGATTACGGTCGTCTGCCTTGGATCGCGCTCGGTCTAGCACTTTCGTGGGGAACATATGGTTTAGTAAAGAAACAACTTGGGCTCGGCGCACTTGAAGGGTTAGCGATCGAAACCATGATCGCTTTTATTCCATACTGCGGTTATTTGTTATTTATTGGCAGCAAAGGTGAAGGACAATTTGGCCACGAAATTGGATTGACCGCGCTGCTTATTAGCGCTGGCGCAGTTACCGCGATACCACTACTGCTATTTAATGGTTCGACCACCCGACTTCCCTATTCAACTATTGGGCTCTTGCAATACATAACCCCAACAATTCAGTTTTCAATTGGAGTTTGGGTAAACCATGAAGCGATGCCCACTGCGCGTTGGGTTGGATTTATATTTATTTGGTTAGCACTTATAACTTTGGCTGGTGATCTGCTGAAATCAAGCAGAACGGTCAACGACAGCATCGCATAAAGAAAAGAGCGCACCAGTTGCAGGTCCAACTGGAAGCGGTCCCAAAGCAGTACGCGCACCTTTAGCAATCTGTCCAAGCTGTTCACGAGCCTGATTTAAAGCATCATGTGAACGAAGGGCACGCAGAACTTCTTGAACTTCGGTTTCATCATAAATAGGTCCACTTAGTAAACGTTGAAGTTCGGCATCCTCAAATTTATTCGAGGCCATGACATTGATAGTTACTAAGGTAGGCACACCCTCACGCAAATCAGTACCCGGGGTCTTTCCAGATTGGTTTGACTCACTTGCAATATCGATAATGTCATCTGCTAATTGGAATGCAATTCCGATTTGTTCGCCAAATTTTGTAAGAGTTTCAGTTATTTCCCTAGGTGCACCAGATAACAAGGCTCCAAAACGTGCACTGGTTGCAATTAGTGAACCGGTCTTATCCCCAACAACTCGCAGGTAATGCGCGAGCGGGTCTTCACCGTTCTGTGGTCCCTGTGTCTCCATAATCTGACCAATAACTAAACGCTCGAAGGTGCGCGCTTGCAGGCGAACCGCTTCGGGTCCAAGATCTGCCAATAAATCGGAAGCTTTAGAAAATAGGTAATCACCAGTCAAAATAGCGATGGTATTTCCCCAGCGATTGTTAGCACTTTCTACCCCGCGGCGCATGGGCGCTTCATCCATAACATCATCGTGGTACAAAGTTGCAAGGTGTGTTAATTCGCAAACAACCGCTGCAGGGATAACTTCTTTACGAGTGCTATCGCCATAGTGAGATGAAATAAGTGTGAGTAAAGGACGTAAACGCTTTCCACCTGCTGCCACTAAGTGGCGTGAGGTCTCTTCAACTAGTGGGTAATCACCTTTTATATGTTCGCGCAGCAGCTCTTCAACGCCTTGCATGCCAATAGCTAAATCTGCCTCTAATGAGGGATCTAGATCAGGAATACCGAAGGATGCCATCAGCGAAGGAACTGTGCAGTACTTTGAATAAGGTTAATCAAAGGTGTTGGATAAATTCCAAGTGCGAAAGTCACAACTGCAGAAATCGCGATCGTAATCTGCGTGTAAACAGATGGGATTACAACTGATGTTCCATCTTCGACAGGATCTTTAAAGAACATCAAGACAATGACGCGGATATAAAAGAAGGCGGCTATCGCAGATGAAAGAACACCGGTAATTAATATCGCAGTAGAACCACTTTCATATGCTGCAGAGAAGATAGAAAACTTTCCAATAAATCCACTCGTTAGTGGAATACCAGCAAAGGCTAATAAGAATCCAGCGAAGGCAGTTGCCACCCAAGGTGATCGCTTTCCTAAGCCACTCCAGCGATTGAGGTCGGTGACTTCTCCAGCCGAATCGCGAACTAAAGTCACAATTGCGAATGCTCCGACTGTTGCAACACCGTAGGCAAAGAGATAGAAGATTGATGCATCAAGGCCAGATTTATTAAGTGCAATAACACCTGAAAGCAAGAATCCTGCGTGGGCAATTGATGAGTAAGCGAGCATGCGCTTTACATCGCGTTGTGCGATTGCAACTAGTGAACCAAAGACCATTGTAATTAGAGCAATTGCAATCAGCGCTGGACGCCATTGCCAATATACCTCGGCGAATGAAACGTAGAAAATGCGCAACATCGCTCCAAAGGCTGCAACTTTCGTTGCCGCTGCCATGAACGCTGTTACAGCAGTTGGGGCGCCTTGATACACATCTGGAGACCAAGCGTGGAACGGTACTGCGCCAACTTTAAATAACAGACCAACAGAGAGAAAAGCAATACCAAGTAATAGATAAATATCATTGCCGGTTCCACCGATTACCGCAGCATGTATTCCTGAAAATGAAACCGATGCTGAGTAGCCATAAAGATATGCAATACCCATGAGAAAGAAGGCGGATGAAAATGCTCCTAGTAAAAAGTACTTAAGGGCAGATTCTTGTGACATCAAGCGGCGGCGGCGTGATAAGCCAGCAAGTAGATAAAGAGGAAGTGAAAGCATCTCAAGTGCGACAAAGAGTGTGACTAAATCTGTGGCAACTGGGAATAGCAGCATTCCAGCGACCGCAAAAAGTGTCAGCGGATAAACCTCAGTGACTTTTAGATCTTGCTGCAAAGAAGTTCGTTCTTCATCAGAACCCGGAAGTGCGGCAGCGAGTGCTGTGAAATTCTCTTGATCGGCTAGCAAGAAGACCGAAATAATTGCGATAATCAAAATTGATCCCTGCAATAACACGCCTGCGCCATCGAAGGTAACTGATTCCATTGCAGCAGTTGTAGATGCGCCGTTGCGGGAGCGAATAAGCGCGGCTAAAGAGAGCGCCAATGTTGCCAAAGTAATAAAGAGTTGCGAGCTGGCGCGTGCACCTCGTGGAGCGAACGCTTCGATAAGCACACCAATTAGCGCACCACCGAGCACGATAAGAATAGGTGCAAGAAGTGAGTAATCAAGGGTTGGTGATACAAAGGTAATCATTACTTGCCCTCACTCATTGTTGGCGCCGGATCGCTAAATCCTTGCTGGGAAATTACAGTTGCTGCCGCTGGATTTATGATATTTAGCAGTGGTGATGGATAGAAACCAAGAATTACGATTAAGGCAATCACTGGGGTTATCGCAATCTTCTCGCGCAGAGTTAGATCAGTTAAGTTCTCATTTCCCGGTGTCGTTGGACCGTGAAGCGCGCGTTGCACCGGAATCAAAATATATAGCGCGGCTAAAATGATTCCGAAGGTAGCGATGACTGCCGCAACTGGATAACGAGTAAAGGTTCCAACCAGAACTAAGAATTCACTAACGAAACTTGATAGTCCAGGAAGTGCCAAGCTCGACATTCCTGCAATAAAGAAAGACCAAGCCATGATTGGCGTTATGCGCTGCAGGCCGCCAAAATCAGAGATCGTTGATGACTTGCGGCGCGAAATCATGAAGCCAGCAACTAAGAACAGAGCCGCTGTAGAGAAACCGTGATTGAACATATACAACGTTGCACCAGACATGCCTTGCGATGTCATTGCAAAAATTCCCATAGTGATGAAACCAAAGTGTGAAATCGATGTGTATGCAATTAGTCGTTTAATGTCTTTGGCACCTATTGCCAAGAATGCACCATAAAGAATTGATATCACGGCCAAAGTAATAATCATCGGCGTAAATGTCTTGCTGGCATTTGGGAACAAGGTCAAGCAATAACGAATCATTCCGAAGGTACCGACTTTATCCAGCACGCCAAGTAACAGAACGGAAGTTCCTGGTGTTGCTGACTTTGCCGCATCTGGCAACCAAGTGTGCAACGGCCAAAGTGGGGCTTTAATTGCAAAGGCGATAAAGAAGCCAAGGAATAAGAAGTTCTCCATCATCGGAGTTAGGACAGTGTTTAGCCCAGATAATGTGGTGATATCGAATGTGCGGTTTCCATAACGAGTTGACATAACAAAGATGCCAACAATTGATGCCAACATCAAAAGGCCACCAAAGAGGCTATATAGCAAGAACTTAACGGCAGCCGCTGCCCGATCGCCTGAACCAAATCCACCAATAAGGAAGTAAACCGGAACCAGCATCGCTTCAAAGAAGACATAGAACAAGAAGACGTCAGTGGATGCAAATACACCAATCATCATTGTTTCCAGAACCAGTAGAAGTGAGTAGAAAACCTTGGGACTCCACCGTCCACCTTCTGATTCATTCCAGCTAGCAATAACTACAATTGGCGTAAGCACGACTGACATCAAAATTAGAACAAGTGCGATTCCATCAACACCTAGCGCGTACTTGATACCAAAGGATGGAATCCATTCACGTGATTCAACAAATTGAAAACCGACTGCGTTGAAATCAAAAGATATCATCATCGCAATTCCAACTACTGCAACTAGCACCGTGGTTACCAACGCGATCTGCTTTGTTAGAAGTACGTTGGTTTTTGGAACAAATGCTAAGGCGAGAGTTCCGAGCAATGGAAGCAACATGGAAAGAGTTAGTAAATTCATATTATTTAGATTCACTTTGTCACCACCCAAATTGCTGCGATCAACACGCCAGCGCCAATCAAAATGAGAACTGCATAGCTGCGGACAAAGCCAGTTTGAGATTTGCGCAGAACCGAACCAGAGCCCAGCGCCATCTTGCCAATTCCGTGAACTGCGCCATCGACAACGCTCTGATCAATTTTGACTAGTGCAGATGTGATCAATTGGCCAGGACGCATAAAGAGCGCTTCGTTGATGTCATCTTGTAACAAGTCACGACGTGCAATGCGAGTAAATACAGAAACATTTTCAGGTGCAACAACTTCAACATCTGAAAGCTGATACTTAATGACTGCCAAGGCAACGCCAATTACAACCATAAAGAGAGCAAGTCCAGAAACCACGATTGGCGGCAACAACTCTGTGTGCTCTCCATGCTCTTCGAAAAGCGGTTCCAGCCAGTGCTTTAAGGCCTCTCCGCGATAGAGCAAGAAACCAGAAATAACAGAACCGATTGCAAGAATCGCCATAGGAAGCCACATTAAAATTGGTGACTCGTGAGGGTGCTGGGTATCGTCCCAGCGCTTTGAACTTGTAAAGGTCAAGATCATTACGCGAGTCATATAGAAAGCGGTAATTGCAGCACCCAACAGTGCAACTGATCCCAAAATTATTCCCTTTGCACCACCCGCATTTAACGCAGTTTCAATGATCATATCTTTTGAGTAGAAACCAGCAAATGGTGGAACGCCAATGATTGCCAGATAACCAAGTCCAAAGGTTATAAATGTAATCGGCATAAATTTACGAAGCCCGCCGTAACGACGCATATTTACTTCATCATTCATGCCGTGCATAACTGAACCAGCACCAAGGAACATTCCAGCTTTGAAGAAACCATGTGTAAGCAAATGCATAATTGCAAATGCGTAACCTGCAGGTCCGAGGCCAGATGCCAAAATCATATAACCAATCTGCGACATGGTTGATGCGGCAAGTGCCTTCTTGATGTCATCTTTTGCTGTACCAACGAGCGCACCAAACATCAGCGTGATCGCACCAACGATAACAACTAAAAGTTGCGCATTAGGCGCAGCATCGAAAACAAAGTTAGAGCGAACGATTAAGTAAACACCTGCAGTAACCATTGTCGCTGCATGGATCAACGCAGAAACCGGAGTTGGACCAGCCATCGCATCGCCCAGCCATGCCTGCAATGGGAATTGCGCTGATTTACCGACAGCTGCGACTAATAACATTATTCCAATCGCGGTCATCGTCGCCTCTGATGCCTGATGCGCCTGCTCTTTTACGCCGCTAAATGAGACGGTGCCAAGAGATGCAAAGGCGATCATGATTGCAAATGAGAGGCCCATATCGCCGATGCGGTTCATGATAAACGCCTTCTTAGAAGCAGTTGCATACGCTGGTTTTTGATTCCAGAAACCGATCAATAGGTATGAGGCAAGACCAACGCCTTCCCATCCGACGTAAAGATTTAGGTATGAATCTCCGAGAACCAATAGCAGCATCGCGGCAATAAAGAGGTTTAGGTAGGCAAAGAAACGGCGACGATCAGGATCGTGTGACATATAAGAAATGGAGTAGATATGAATCAAGGTTCCGACGCCGGTAATCAAGAGTACGAAACAGATAGAAAGTTGATCAAGCAGCAGTGATGCATCAACGTTAAATGAGCCGACGCTTATCCAAGTGAAAAGTTTCTGGGTAACAGGACGCGCTTCTGGAGTGCGAGCTAACATCTCTGAAAGTTGGAGAAGACCGACTGCGAATGAACCGGCAGACAGGGTGGTGGCCAGCAAATGCCCCCATTTATCCGCGCGACGCCCCAACAGCAAAAGTGACAACGCGCCAAAGAGAGGTAACGCGATTAAGTAAACGAGTCCGTTATTGGTAACCATGGTTATCGCTTCAATAAACTAGCATCATCAATCGATGTTGATCGGCGTGAGCGATAAATCGTCACGATAATTGCTAGACCAACAACGACTTCGCAAGCGGCAACGACCATCGTAAAGAAGGCAATTACCTGACCATCTAAAGTTCCGTTGATTCGCGAGAATGTGACTAGCGTTAAATTTGCCGCATTAAGCATTAATTCAACGCACATGAAGACAACGATTGCATTGCGGCGAACTACAACGCCAACTGCGCCGATCGTAAATAAGATAGCTGATAAGTAGAGGTAATTGTCAAGGCTCATTACTTCTCCTCCACAACGGTTGTGTCCACGTTATCGAGTTGGAATTGGCCAGAATCAAGAACATCACCGCGTGCTTTAAGCGTTGCAGAAATTGAAGTCGGTGCTGGAGTTCCATCAGGCAATAACGCTGGAACATCTACTGCGTTATGTCGCGCAAATACGCCTGGGCCAGGTAAGCCGGCCGCGCCAGCAAGAGAGCCGCTGCGGAAGCGACTAATAGCTTGTTCGCGCTGAGTTGGACGAGGGTTTGTACGCTGATGATGAGCGAGAACCATCGCACCAAGAGCTGCAGTAATCAGTAGCGCTGAGACAACTTCAAATGGCCAGACGTATTTTGAAAATAGAAGTTCGGCAAGGCCCTGCACATTTCCTGCCGTATTTGCAATCTCCAGACCAATTGGTTCGCGCCCTAAAGTTGCACGACCAAGAAGTGAAACTAGCAAACCACCAAAGCCAACCGCTGCCGTAATCGCGATTGGGCGAAGACCGGTAATCGTTTCTGTAAGCGAATCTGATGAATCAACGCCGACCAACATAAGAATAAATAGGAAGAGCATCATCACGGCGCCCGTATAAACGATTACTTGTACTACACCGAGAAATACCGCATCTTGTGCAATATAGAAAATTGCAAGAGTAATCATTACCCAAGCAAGTAATAGCGCTGAATGCACAGCTTTCTTAACGAGCAACATTCCAAGCGCTGCCGCAACTGCGAGCGGTGCTAAGAACCAGAAAAGCGCTGCTTCAGGACCTTGGATGGTTAGTAAAGGTTGCATTATTTCTGCTCTTGTGAAGGATGTGCTTCCGTAACATCACCATTGTAATAATTTGTATCTGTAGATCCTGGATACATTGGATGCGGTGGCGGCAACATTCCGGCTCGTAGCGGACCAAGTAAGTCATCTTTTTCGAAAATTAACTTGCTGCGAGTTGAATCGGCAAGTTCATATTCATTTGTCATCGTCAGCGCGCGTGTTGGACAAGCTTCAATGCAAAGTCCGCAGAAAACGCAACGCAAGTAATTAATTTGATAAACCTTGCCGTAACGCTCCCCTGGTGACATTTGGTTATCAGGGGTGTTATCGGCGCCTTCTACATAAATCGCATCGGCCGGGCATGCCCAAGCACAGAGTTCGCAACCAATACATTTTTCGAGACCATCTGGGTGGCGATTTAACTGATGGCGACCATGGAAGCGTTCGGCGGTTGGCTCTTTAACTTCTGGATACTGAACTGTATTGACCTTTTTAAACATGGTGGCGAAGGTGAGCCAAAAGCCCTGTAATTGCACAAAGAAGCTCTTCGGTCCAGGTTGATCTACTTTTTCATATGCGACAGAAGTGATATCGACATCCTTTGAACCTTGTGGTTGCAATGAATTGGATTCGTTCTGATCAGCCACGATTGCCTCCTTGTTGAGAAACGTTAATGGTTCTTATTTCAGATGGCAGTGACGGAACTGCAAAATCTGGTGCCACCGGTTCTGGGTGAACCGCGGATGTGCGCTTATTCTTAGAATTTTCAAAGGCTGTTGAAATTCCTAAGACGACCAAAACAACTACGCTGGCAAAACCAAAGGTTACAACGCGGGATTGGCCGGTTGTTGAGATAACGCGCAAAGTTGCGACTACCAAGATCCAGAACAATGAGACTGGAATCAAAACTTTCCAGCCAAATTGCATGAACTGGTCATAGCGCAGACGCGGAAGTGTGCCGCGCAACCAAACAAAGATAAAGAAGAAGAATAAGACTTTAATAAAGAACCAGATAAGTGTGAACCAACCGCCCAGCCATTGCTCGGTAAAGCCAAGGCCTGGAATTGCATGGTAGCCACCAAGGAATAAGGTTGTTGCGAGTGCAGAGACTGCAATGATATTTACATATTCTGCCAAGAAGAAGAGTGCGAATTTAAGTGATGAGTACTCGGTGTGGAATCCACCAACAAGTTCGCCTTCGGCTTCTGCCAAATCAAATGGTGCGCGGTTAGTTTCGCCAACCATAGAAATTGCGTAGATAACAAATGATGGGAATAAAACAAGGCCATACCACCAGGTCTCTTGCTGAGCCTGCACGATTGCAGATGTAGACATAGAACCTGAGTAAATGAAGACTGCAACGAGTGAAAGTCCCATGGCAATTTCATAGGAAATAACTTGCGCACTTGAGCGAAGTCCACCAAGAAGTGGATAAGTCGAACCAGATGACCAACCGGCAAGAACTATTCCGTAAACGCCAACTGATGCGATTGCGAGAACATATAGAACTCCAACTGGCAGATCGGTTAACTGCATGACAGTTTCTTCACCGAAGAAGTTAACTGGACCAGTCAGCGGCATTACGGCAAAGGCCATAAATGCAGCTGTTGCGCTGATAATTGGTGCGATTATGAATACTACTTTATCTGCCGCTGCAGGTATTAAATCTTCCTTCAACGCTAACTTAACGCCATCGGCCAACGCTTGGATAAGTCCGAACTTTCCAACGCGGTTTGGCCCAACGCGCATCTGCATGCGAGCAACAATGCGGCGTTCTCCCCAAACAGACATGATCGTTAAAACAACACAGACTATAAAAACAATCAGCGCCTTGAGGGTAATTATCCAACCTGGATCATCTAATAACAGTGATGCGTTCTTCATGCCTTCACCACCGATACGACGTCGCCGTGTACGGCATTGAGTGAGATCAATGTTTGTGTGCCAAATGAATTACGAGGTACCCAAACCGCATCATCATGAATATCTTCAACGAGCGCTGGTAATGAGATAGATCCATGTGAATTAGATACTCGAAGAATGTCACCATCTTTAACGCCAAGAGATTGAGCACGCTTTGGTGAGATAACTGCAACAGATTTACGCGCAGTGCCCGCTAGGTTCGCTTCACCCTTTTGTAGAGTTCCGAGATCTAACAATCGGCGCCATGAAGTAAGTAGCGCTTCATTATTAGAAATACTCTTTGCGCCAGTAGCTGCAACATTTGAAAGTTTAACGCGAGCACCATCCCATTTACCTAGGGATGCGATTTCGCGCGCAGCTTGCGTAACCGTTCCGAGCGCTATGGATTCACCCATCACATCAGCTAGAGCAGACAAGATGCGCAGATCCGAACGGTTTAGCGAATCAGATACAGCAGCGTCGAATGCGCGCGGGCGACCTTCCCAGTTGAGAAACGATCCAGATTTTTCAGTTACTGCTGCAACCGGCAAAATCACATCTGCCAAATCTGTAACAGCAGATGCTGCGATTTCAAGTGATATAACGAAAGATTTCTTAAGCGCTGCAAGTGCAGTTGCACTATTTGGCATATCAAGTGGATCTACTCCACCTATTACAACGGCATCGAGATTTCCTGAATCTAGCGCATCGATAATTTCAGAAGTTGTACGCCCTGGATTTGCAGGAAGTGTTGGCACACCCCAAACGGCTGCAATATCTACGCGGGCAGCGGCATCTGATACTGGTCGAGAGCCTGGCAGAAGTGAACCAATCGCTCCAGCCTCGAGTGCGCCCCGCTCGCCAGCGCGACGCGGAATCCAAGCAATCTTTGCGCCTGTTTTATCAGCAACACTGGCAATGGTTGAAAGTAAGCCGGCAGTTTCAGAGGCGCGTTCACCGATAAGAATTACTGATTTACCAGTTAATTCAAGTGAAGTAACAGCAGCACTTTCAGCGCCAGGTGCAACTTTAATAAAATTAGCCTTTAGCTTTTCGACTCCGATCGAAAGCTTGGTAGCAACGGCGCTTACCTTTAGCGCGCGCTTGCGAACCTGCTTATTAATACGTAAGAAAACTATTGGAGATTCCTCTTCGGGTTCGAATCCGATAAGCACTACGTGATCTGCGACGTCGATATCGTGATATGTCGTAGTTGATCCGACAATCTTGGCTGCAAGGAAATCACGCTCTTCGTCTGATGTAACACGAGTACGGAAATCAATATCGTTTGTACCAAGTGCGATACGCGCAAATTTGCTGTAACCGTATGCGTCCTCTGTTGTTGCACGGCCACCGACTAATACCGCCGTGCGCTTGCCTTTAATTCCAGCTGATGCTGCTGCAAGTGCATCTGGCCAAGATGCCGCTGCAAGAACCCCATCAGCACCACGAACTAGTGGAGTTATAAGACGATCAACAGCTGTTACATATTTAAATGCCCAACGGCCTTTATCGCAGTTCCATTCTTCATTTACTGAAGCATCATCACCTGCCAGGCGGCGCAAAGTCTTACCGCGACGAACATCGGTGCGCATATCGCAACCAGATGCGCAGTGTTCACAGGCAGACGGAGTTGAAACTAAATCAAATGGACGTGCGCGGAAACGATATGCCGCACCAGTTAGCGCACCAACTGGACAGATTTGTACGGTATTGCCAGAGAAATATGACTCGAATGGTTGGTTCTCGTAGATACCAACTTGTTGCAAAGCACCGCGCTCGTTAAGAGTAATAAATGGATCGCCTGCGATTTGATCTGAAAAACGGGTACAACGTGCGCAAAGCACGCAACGTTCGCGATCGAGCAGAACCTGTGAAGAGATTGCAACTGGCTTTTCAAATGTGCGCTTTACGCCTTGAAAACGAGTTTCTGCATTGCCGGTGCTCATTGCTTGGTTCTGCAGCGGGCATTCGCCACCTTTATCGCAGACCGGGCAATCAAGTGGATGGTTAACGAGTAAAAGTTCCATGACACCGCGTTGTGCTTTTTCGGCAACCGGTGAAGTCAACTGTGTTTTTATAATCATGTTTGGTTCTACTGGAATTGTGCAAGAAGCCTGTGGCTTTGGAAATGCACGGCCATTAATTTCGATATCGACCAAACATTGGCGACATGCACCAACTGGATCCAGTAATGGGTGATCGCAGAAACGAGGAATTTGAATACCAAGTTTTTCAGCAGCGCGAATAACCAGTGTGCCTTTAGGAACGCTGACTTCAAAACCATCGATGACGACAGTAATGAGTTCTACTGCTTGCGCGGTTGTATTCTCTTGAGTCGTTGTCATTAGGCGCTTGCTCCAGAGAAGAGTGTTGATTTAACAGGATCAAATGGGCATCCACCATTTGTTAGGTGTGCCAGGTATTCGTCACGGAAATATTTAATTGAAGATGTAATTGGGCTAGTTGCACCATCACCAAGTGCGCAGAACGAACGGCCCATAATGTTGTCGCAGAGGTCTAATAATTTCGCAAGATCTGCTTCTGTACCAACGCCGTTTTCGAGATCGCGCAGAATTTGTACCAACCACCAAGTGCCTTCGCGACAAGGTGTGCACTTTCCACAAGATTCGTGCTTATAAAATTCGGTCCAACGCAATACCGCGCGAACAACACATGTTGTTTCATCAAATATCTGTAGCGCTTTTGTTCCGAGCATTGATCCCGCCGCAGATACACCTTCGTAGTCAAGTGGTACATCTAGATGTTCATCTGTAAATAGTGGAGTCGAAGATCCACCTGGAGTCCAGAATTTAAGTTTGTGGCCAGTGCGGACGCCGCCAGCAAGTTCCAGAATTTCGCGCAGAGTAATTCCGAGTGGTGCTTCAAATTGGCCGGGATTGTTAACGTGGCCAGATAGTGAATAAAGCGTTGTTCCCTTAGATTTTTCAGTACCCATCCCTTGGTACCACTCAGCACCGTTAGCAATAATTGCTGGCACAGATGCAATTGATTCAACGTTATTTACAACAGTTGGTCGCGCATAAAGTCCGGCGATTGCTGGAAATGGTGGACGCAGACGTGGTTGGCCACGGAAGCCTTCAAGTGAATCAAGCAGCGCAGTTTCTTCACCGCAGATATACGCACCCGCTCCAACGTGCAGAACAACATCAATACCTTTACCAAGGTGGCCTGCTTTATATGCATCTTCAATCGCTTGGTTAACGCGACGAACAACGTGGGTTACTTCTCCACGAATATAAATAAATGCATGCTTTGCGCGAATTGCGTGACAAGCGATGATGCAACCTTCAATAAGTACATGTGGATTGGCCATTAACAGCGGCGTATCTTTACAGGTACCTGGTTCTGATTCATCAGCATTAATGACTAAGTAATGATCTTTTTCATCGCCTTGCGGGATAAATCCCCACTTCATTCCAGTTGGGAAACCTGCACCACCTCGGCCGCGAAGTCCAGAATCTTTTACAAGTTGAATTACCGCATCTGGATCCATGGCAAGTGCTTTTGCTGATGCTTTATATCCGCCGTTACGGGTGTATGCCGCGATGGTAAATGAATCTTTCTCATCCCAGTGAGCCGAAAGTACAGGGGCTAGTTTTGTCATTACTTTCCCTCTTTCGAAAGTTTAAGTCCGAGCAAAGTTGGGCCTCCAGCTTGAAGGCCTTCACCAGCTTTCCCATCATTTATCCCGGCAAGGACAGCTGATGCTTCTTTCCAAGTAACCAAAGAATTTGGTCCACGTGTTGGAGGCTTGGGAGTTCCTTTGCGCATTGAGTCAACTAAATCTTTTGCAGATGAAACATCCTGGTTGTCATAGAACTCCCAGTTAGCCATGACAACGGGCGCATAATCGCAAGCGGCATTGCACTCGATATGTTCGAGTGAAACTTTGCCATCTGGTGTGACGCCATCATTTTCAACGCCAAGGTGTTCCTTTAGTGCTGCAAATATCGCATCTCCGCCCATAACCGCACACAACGTGTTGGTGCAAACACCTACGTGATATTCACCAACTGGCTTGCGCTTGTATTGCGTGTAGAAAGAAGCAACTGCAGATACTTCGGCAGTTTCAAGTGCTAGAAGTTTTGCAATTAATTCGATACCTTCATTGGTGACATAACCTGAGATAGATTGCACGTAATGCAAAAGTGGCATGATCGCAGAGCGGCTACGTGGATAGCGCTTAATCATTGAATCCATAACTTGTAATTGTTCGGGTGCGTAAGCCATTAGCGGTCAACTCCTCCCATCACAGGATCGATTGATGCGACTGCACCGATGATGTCGGCAACCATTGAGCCTTCGCACATCGCAGATGTTGATTGCAAGTTGTTAAATGATGGTTCGCGGAAGTGCACACGGTATGGACGCGTTCCACCATCAGAGACAACGTGTGCACCAAGTTCGCCACGTGGAGATTCAATTGCTGAATAAACTTGACCAACAGGAACGCGGAAACCCTCAGTGACTAACTTGAAGTGGTGGATCAGAGATTCCATTGAGGTGCCCATAATTTCGCGGATGTGATTTAGGGAGTTACCCATTCCGTCAGCGCCAATTGAGAGTTGCGCTGGCCAAGCGATTTTCTTGTCAGCAACCATTACAGGTGCACCGTCTAGTGATTTAAGTTTTTCAGCACATTGTTCGATGATACGAAGTGATTGCTCAAGTTCGTTAATACGAATCAAGAAGCGACCGTAAACATCGCAGGTGTCGGCCGTTACAACATCAAATTTATAATTTTCATAACCGGAATATGGCTGGATCTTTCGAAGATCAAGTGGCAGACCAGTTGCGCGAATAACAGGACCAGTCACGCCAAGAGTTGTTGCGCCAGCTAGGTCTAAGTAACCAATTCCTTCAGTGCGCTTCATCCAAATACTATTTCCAACCAACAACTTCTCGTTATCTTTAAAGCTATGGCGCAGATCTTTAACTGTTGCCAAAATCTTGTCGACAGCGCCGGCAGGTAAATCCTGAGCGACTCCGCCTGGACGGATATAAGCCATATTCATTCGCAGACCTGAGATAAATTCAAAGATATCTAGAACTTTTTCACGTTCGCGGAAGCAGAAGATCATTGGTGAAAGTGCGCCAAGTTCGAGCGCGCCTGTGCCGAGTGCAACCATGTGTGAAGAAATACGGTTGAACTCCATCATCATTACACGAATTACATTCGCTTTTTCTGGAACATCGTTGGTGATGCCAAGGAGTTTTTCAACGCCCAAGCAGTAAGCCGCTTCGTTAAATAGTGGAGCCAAATAATCCATACGGGTTACAAATGTCGTGGCCTGAGTCCAGTTGCGAAATTCAATATTTTTTTCGATGCCGGTGTGCAAGTAACCAATACCGCAACGAACTTCAGTGACAGTTTCGCCTTCAAGTTCTAGAACCAAGCGAAGTACTCCGTGAGTTGAGGGATGTTGTGGGCCCATATTTACAACAACGCGTTCTTCTTTGGCTTGCCCAATTTCAGTTACGAGTGAATCCCAATCGCCACCGGTTACGGAGAAGACAGTGCCTTCAGTGGTTTCGCGCGATGATGCATATGGATCTGCGTATGTACTCACTTGTATGTCCTCCGATCTGATGGAGGTGGTATGACGGCGCCTTTGTATTCCACGCCAATTCCGCCAAGTGCGTAATCCTTGCGTTGTGGATGTCCTTGCCAATCATCTGGCATCAAGATGCGAGTCAAACCAGGATGACCATCAAAGATGATTCCGAACATGTCAAAAGTTTCGCGCTCATTCCAGTTTGAACCGCCCCAAACTTCAACCAGTGAAGGAATGTGTGGATCGGTATCTGCAACAGATACTTCTAAACGAATGCGCTGATTGTTGGTGATTGAGAGCAAGTGATAAACCGCATGAAGTTCGCGATTTGTATCTTCTGGGTAATGAACTCCAGATACGCCCATAGACATCTCAAACTTAAGTCTGTCTCGCAAAATAAGTGAAACTTCAACTAAACGCTCGCGCTTAATATGCAAAGTAAGTTCGCCGCGATCAACAACAACGCGTTCGATGGCATCTGAAAAATCTGGGTAAGCCCTCTCAAGATCATCGGTTACTTGATCAAAATATCCGCCATATGGGCGCTCGGTTGATCCTGCGTTTGCGGGGCTAGGAACTAAGCCACCATAACCTGATGTATCCCCAGTTCCTTCGGTTCCGAACATTCCTTTTTGATCGTCAGACATTTAAGCGAGCAACCCCTTTAACTGATGAGTTGGAACCGCGTTCATCGCAGCGAGTTCTACTTCTTTAATAACTTTTTCGCGGTTTGGTCCAAGTTTTTCATCGTAAATTTGATCGTGCAATTTAAGAATTGCATCCATCAACATTTCCGGGCGCGGCGGGCAACCCGGCAAATAAATATCTACCGGCACAACGTGGTCAACGCCTTGCACGATTGCGTAGTTGTTAAACATTCCGCCCGAAGATGCACAAGCACCCATTGCGATAACCCACTTTGGCGCTGCCATTTGATCATAAATTTGGCGAAGTACTGGTGCCATCTTGTTTGAAACGCGACCGGCAACGATCATCAAATCTGCTTGACGAGGGGAGGCGCGGAAAACTTCCATTCCAAAACGTGCGAGATCGTAACGACCTGCACCTGCTGCCATCATCTCAATTGCGCAACATGCCAAACCGAAAGTTGCTGGCCAAAGTGAGTTCTTACGCATGTAACCTGCGAGTTTCTCAACCGAGGTGAGAACAATTCCGCTAGGTAATTTCTCTTCTAATCCCACTCGAGGCCTCCACGGCGCCATACATATGCGTAAGCGACAAATACTGTTGCGATGAAGATTGCCATTTCCACCAACCCGAAAAGTCCGAGTTGATCGAAAGTAACAGCCCACGGATAAAGGAAAACTATTTCAATATCAAAAATAATAAATAGCATCGCTGTTAAGAAGTATTTAACTGGGAACCGTCCACCTTGTGCGGCTTGCGGTGATGGTTCGATTCCGCATTCATATGCCTCTAATTTGGCTCGGTTGTATCGGGCTGGGCCTGTAACAGCTGCGGCAACGATGGAGATAAGTGCGAAGCCAAAGCCAATTGCGGCAATTGCCAGAATTGGAACATATGGATTTGCGGTCACAAGTGAAATCCTAAGGTCGGCACGGGCGTGGTCATGACCGTTAAGCCTTGACGCCTCTGTGAACTGCAACAACTCCGAAGGTCAGATTGGTCCAGCCGACTTGGCTCCAACCGGCGGCCTCGATCTTGGCGGCGAGCGCTTTCTGATTTGGCCAGGCGCGGATGGATTCGGCTAAGTAGATATATGCATCTGGATTCGAGGAAGTCCGCTTGGCGACGGCGGGCAGGGCGCGCATCAAGTAATTGGTGTAGATCTTGCGGAAAGGGGCCCAGGTTGGGCTGGAAAATTCGGCAATCACGATTCGGCCGCCTTTTTTAGTGACCCGAAGAGCCTCGCGCAGCGCTTTATCGTTATCAGAAGTATTGCGAAGGCCAAAGGAGATAGTCACAACGTCAAATTCTCCGTCAAGAAAGGGAAGATTTAAGGCATCGGCAAAGGTAAATGGCAGGTGGGGACGGGCTTTGCGGCCAGCGGCAAGCATGCCTTCTGAGAAATCGGCTGGAATTACATCGGCGCCGGCGGCAGCCAGAGGTTCTGAACTCGATCCTGTGCCAGCGGCTAAATCCAGGATCTTCATCCCAGGTGCCGGAGCGATGATCGCAGTCGTTGCCCGGCGCCAAGCCTTGGTTTGCCCTAAACTCAAAAGATCATTGACTAGGTCATAGCGCTTGGCCACGCCATCGAACATCGCAGCGACTTCATCAGGGTTTTTATCCATATTTGCGCGTGACATAGGGCAAGTCTCTCGCAAGAGTAGGCTCACCCACAACTCAAAAGCCATAAAAGGGGTATCAGATGTCGATCGCCACAGGATCACTTCGCGCAACCATCGCTCCGCGAAGCACAGCACTTACCCAGGCCAGCTTTATCGTCGGCGGCACCCTCTTTATCGCGGCAATGGCACAGATCGCCATCCCTGTTCCGGGTTCT
Source organism: Candidatus Planktophila sp. (assembly GCA_009691135.1). Lineage (GTDB taxonomy): Bacteria > Actinomycetota > Actinomycetes > Nanopelagicales > Nanopelagicaceae > Planktophila. The sequence goes on along the minus strand of SHVF01000010.1, from coordinate 11,767 downwards.
CCGGTTCCGGTTACTGGTCAAACGCTGGCGGTTTATTTAATCGGAACCACATACGGTGCACGTTTTGGTTTCGCAACTTTTGCTACATATTTATTGGCTGGCGTTGCCGGTGCGCCAGTTTTTGCAGCATCAACTGGAGCAACTAGCTACGGTTTAGCGCGTTTAACTGGCGCAACTGGTGGATATTTAGTTGGAATGCTTGTGGCGACGTTGGTGCTTGGTGCGCTCGCAGACCGTAAAGCTGATCAGAAATTTAAAACTTCATTCCCTTCGCTGATTCTGGGCAGTGCAATTGTCTTTGCCTTTGGTTTAACTTGGCTGCATTCATCACTTGATCTAACTTGGACACAAACAATTAGTGCAGGACTTACTCCATTTATTTTTGGAGAAGTTCTAAAAATTGTAATAACTGCGACTTCACTTCCCCTTATCTGGCGCAAAATTTCGCGGAAACTCGCGCGCTAAAGTAATTTTCTATGCCTTCCTTAATTCCAGTTACTTCCGCGCGCCTTGGCGAACATCTGCCGCTACTTGATTTACTTCCTGATGATGCGCCTCTTTCTTGGGTGCGCGGAGGAGATGGTTTAGTCGGTTGGGGAAGCCATGCAACAACCGTTGTAAAGGGTGTAAACCGTTTTGCGGATGCGCGCAAATGGTGGCACCAGCAATTAGAAAAATTTGCAGTTTCGGATTCAGTTCATTTGAGCGGTACGGGACCTGTTCTCTTCACTTCCTTTTCATTTGATTCAGATGAAGAATCTATTCTGGTTATTCCAAAAATTGTGGTTGGAATGCGAAATGGCAGCTCGTGGATAACTTGGATTGGCGATCAGCCTCAGCCTGCGCTTCGAGAAGAGAAGCAAGTACTTGCAGATGTCGAATTTAATTGGGGCGATGGATCCTTAAGCCCTGCCGAATGGCAACTGCGTGTTGCAAAAGCAATTAAAGAGATTGAAGAAACAAAACTTGAAAAAGTTGTTCTAGCACGCGATTTAATTATTAATTCTCATCGATTAATAGATGTCCGTAAAATATTACGCAACCTAAGCGCCGAATATCCTTCAACTTGGATATTCGCCGTGGATGGACTTGTCGGTGCAACTCCAGAGTTATTGCTGCGCCTCTCACGTGGCATGGTAACGTCCCGCGTTCTTGCAGGCACGATCAGCAAGACCGGTGATGATGAAAAAGATCTTGCACTTGCTGCATCCCTTGCACGTTCATCTAAAGATCTGGAAGAACATGAATACGCAGTTCGTTCAGTCGCGGATGCACTTGAGCCATTCTGTACTTCTACTAACATTCCCGAATCACCGTTCGTTCTGCACTTGGCAAACGTGATGCACTTGGCAACCGATGTGACAGGGGCGCTAATTGAAAGCAAGAAGAACATTGACGCCTTTACTATTTTAGAAAAACTTCATCCATCTGCAGCCGTCTGCGGAACTCCAACTAATATCGCATCTCAATTGATCAAACGCATCGAGGGCATGTCGCGCGGACGCTATGCAGGTCCTGTTGGTTGGCTAGATGCGCGCGGAGATGGCGAACTTGGAATCGCGCTACGTTGTGGTCAGATAAAAGAAAATGAAATCCAAATTTATGCTGGATGTGGAATCGTTGCTGGTTCTAACCCTGAAAAGGAGTTAACCGAGAGCAATGCCAAATTTGCTCCGATGCGCAGTGCCCTAAATTAAAGCGAAGCCATTTTTTCGTATAGGTTCTTGATTAAATCGGCATTAGCCTCACGATCAGGCACCTTGCAAACAACAACACTAATTCCTGCAACTGGCTTGGCCAATTCTTGGCGCAGTTGATCGACGCTAGAAATTGTCTTGGCATCAACTCCCATAGCTGCAGCAATTGCCGCTGGATCCAACCCGTGTGGGGTGCCAAATACTTGTTCGAAGCCAGCAACTCCACGCTGTGGCAAGGTTGAGAAAATTCCGCCGCCATCGTTATTTACTACAAAGATTCGTAAATTGATATCTTCGCGGTGAATTAAGCCAGTTAGATCGTGCAAGAAAGCCAAATCGCCCAATACTGCAAAGGTTGATTTATGAACAGTGGCAATGCCTAACGCTGTTGAAATGTTTCCATCAATGCCGGCAAGGCCACGATTAGCAAAGGTTTTAATCCCACTTCTTGGTGCACCGAATGCTTCGATATCGCGAATGGGACGAGATGAGGCGATAAATAAAGTGCTCTGATCTGGCAAGTGTTGTGAAATCTCGCGTGCAATAAGTGGCTCAGACCAAGTTGATATTTCATTTACAACTTTTGCGGTGCGCTGCGAATACTTTGCCCACTTAGCTAACCATTCTGGATCTGCGGGTGCGGTGTAGAGCTCTGGAAGCTCGGTAAATTTCTTTTCCGCTAAACGATCGGTATCTACGGTTGCAATACGCGGATCAATCACAAATTTGGCACGTGCAGAGTTTATTAACATATTTACTGAACGAGAAAGGGTAGTTCTGCCAATTACTATCACCGTATCCGGAGCCAGGTCTTTAGCGATAACAGTTGAATTTAAGAAGAGACTGGCATGCGCACTTGAGTTAGCGAAAGTTAGCGGGTCTTCACTTAAAATTGGCCATCTCAATTGATCTGCAAATTTCTTAACATCTTCCGCTGAGATCCCACCGCGATCGTGACCAATTACCAAGAGACCGCGCGTTGATTTGCTGGCAAGTGTCCCAGATTTCTTTCGATTGAATATTCGTGGTGGGCTAACTGTTAAACCATCTAGCCAAGTGGTGTCACTATCTGCTAAGAGTGGTTCTTCAAATTGCATGTTTATATGAACTGGACCAGATTGAAGTGAGTTAAGCGGAAGTTCCAATGAATAAGCAGCACCAGAAACGTCTGCAAAGTAACGCACCGCTTTACCAAAGATACGCGCCTGCTCGGTAGTTTGATTTGCACCTGTGCGACGCAATGCAGCAGGGCGATCAGCAGTTATGACAAATAGTGAAATATTCGAATGTGAAGCTTCTAAAACTGCTGGATGGTAATTAGCAACTGCAGTTCCGCTAGTACAAATCACTGGCACTGGACGGTTAGTCGCTTTTGATAATCCAAGGGCGTAAAAGGCGGCGGTTCTTTCATCAATACGAATGTGTAATTTAATTAATTTGCGTTCTTGCGCCGCAATGAGAGCAAGAGATAAAGGTGCGTTGCGAGATCCAGGTGAAATAACCGCATCCGTTATACCGGCTTCGATTATTTGGCGCACGATAACGCGAGCCAAGCGAGTTGATTGGCTCATGAGATCTGCTCCCAGGTTTTCATTACCCGATCTTGCCACCATTTATGCCGCTCGGGTGTAACAAGAAATCTCTCAAAATCTGGCATAACTTCCGTAATCTCTATCTCACCGTCGACGATAGGCAAGTTAGCAACATCGGCGGCTAGTAACGAACCTGTACCTAACCCACAATCAAAGTTTAAATCAACAAATGAGGCGGCTAATTGCAGACCATAATTAACTCCGACCGCACTTTCTAGCGCGCTTGAGACGACTATCGGAAGTTTGTGGTGCTCTGCTAATTTCTGGGCTCGTTCAATTCCACCTAGCGGCTGAACTTTTAGCACCAAAATGTCAACGGCTCCTTGCAGATCAACTGCGAACGGGTCCGCAGCTTTCCGTAATACCTCATCGCCCGCAATCGGGATATCAATTTTTAATTTTTCTTTCAACTCTCTTAATTCAGCGATCGTTGCGCAAGGTTGCTCGACATATTCCAGCGGACCAATATTTTCGAATATTGCGCGCAGATTTGTTATGGCAGTTGCAACGTCCCAATTTCCATTTACATCAATCCGTAATTTTGCTTTTGGTGCAAGAGCGCGTACCTGTGTCAAGCGAGCAATATCTTCGGGAAGATTACCGCCAACTTTGACTTTGAAAGTTTTCACACTAGGAAAAGATTGCACAATTCTTTCTATCTCTATCTTTTCATTTAAAGCTGGGATTGTGCCGTTTACCCGCACCTTTTTGCGGTAAAGGCGCGGCGCTTGTTTAGTCGCGGCTGCTATCGCCGAAGCGAGCCAAGGGGCTGATTCTTTAGGTCCGTATTCCAAAAAAGGTGAGAACTCTCCCCAGCCGTATTCACCTTTAAATAACGCAACTTCGCGCATGTTGATTCCACGAAAGTTGGTCTTAGTTGGTAGCTCAACAACGCGCATGGTGGAGAAGAGTTCTTGCAACATATTTATTGGCCCAAACTTAAGGACGTCGTGGAAACTTTCCAAAGTCAGGTGCGCGCTTTTCTTTATAAGCATCGCGACCTTCTTGACCTTCTTCGCTTAAGTAAAATAGCAACGTGGCATCGCCTGCCAGTTGTTGAATTCCGGCCAAGCCATCATCGGCGGCGTTCATGGAAGATTTCAGCAAGCGAAGTGCAAGTGGAGAATTGCGCAGCATCTCGCGGCACCAAGAAACTGTTTCAGCTTCTAGATCCTTAAGTGGAACAACGGTGTTTACAAGTCCCATGGCCAGCGCTTCTTGCGCATCGTATTGACGAGTCATAAACCAGATCTCGCGTGCCTTTTTCTGACCAACGCTTGCGGCGAGTAGCCCAGAACCGTATCCACCATCGAAGGAGCCAACCATTGGACCGGTCTGTCCAAACTTGGCATTATCTGCAGCAATTGTTAAATCACAGACGACGTGCAGAACATGTCCGCCACCGATTGCCCAACCGGCAACCATCGCAACAACTGGCTTTGGTGTGCGACGAATTTGAATTTGTAGATCTAAAACATTTAAACGACCAATTCCTTTTTGCGCCAGTAGATCATCGCCCAGATATCCATCATCACCGCGAACGCTGATATCTCCCCCAGAACAAAAAGCTTCATCGCCAGTTCCAGTAAAAATAATTACGCCAATTTCAGAGTTATCGCGGGCTAGTGAAAACGCTTCTTGCAATTCAATGATTGTTTGCGGACGGAATGCGTTACGAACTTCGGGGCGGTTAATCGAAATTTTTGCCATACCCTCTGCAACTTGATAAGTGATATCTACGAATTTGTCGCCACCTGCACCTTTTGCCCACGCAGGGATGTCACGGTTACCAAATTCACGCTTGATCGGCTTGCTCACGATTCCTCCATCTTCGACTTCGAGCGATAGCCTACGCGTGCAATGGAGCAGACGTCACAACGAGAGATTCGTGCGATCGATCCCACGTGGACCCTCGCCGAGATAATGACGCGCCTTGCCAAAGCGCTGGTTGGCGAAGGCCCAGCAATGGCCCTTTCCTCAATTTCCTCTAGCCGCATAGCTTCAGCAATCGCTTTGGTCGTTTCAACAAGTGGCACAACTTCAAGTGCGAAAGAAGTTGGACTCTCAACGGAAGCGATTCTGACAAGTGCCAAAGCAACAAATAATTACTTAGGCGCAGCACCAGGACAAATCTGGTCTCTCTTGCTACCGCTAACTCATATCGCAGGCGTAAATGTTTTGGTACGTAGCCTTGAACTCGGGACAACTCCGTTGGACCTGCGCAAACATGAAGGTAAATATCCTCACGCAGATTTCACGGCCGTGGTTCCTACTCAATTGTTTCGCGCTTTAAATGGCGATAACGAATTGCTAGAACATCTCAAATCTGCAAAATCTGTTTTAGTTGGGGGTGCGGCAGTTGATACACAACTGCGCGAACAAGCCAATATTGCAGGCATTAAAGTGATTGAAAGTTACGGAATGACCGAAACTTGCGGCGGCTGTGTGTACGACGGTAATCCTTTGCCTGGCACCAAGATTTTGATCTCTGATTCTGATCTAATTCGAATTTCCACTGGCTCGCTAGCAACAACATATTTAAATGATCCGCAAGGTTGGGATCATTTAGTTGAAGATGGTTATTTCCAAACCTCCGATACAGGTGAATTTCATGACGGTAAATTAATCGTCACGGGCCGAAGCGATGACGTGATTATCACTGGCGGAGAAAACATTTCACTTTCTGCAGTTGAAAAAGTTATCCGCGATGTTTTTACTGGGGTTGAATGCGCCGCTTTTGCGGTTAATGACTCGCAATGGGGACAATCCCTTCATTTAGCCATTGCGGGATCAGTCCAACCTGACCAATTAGCAATTAATGAATCTCTTTCTTCGCAAATTTCGAAGGCGGCAAAGGTAAAGCGATTTATTATTGTAGATAAATTGCCGCGCACATCCTTAGATAAAATTGATCGCCAAAAACTGGTGGAAATAGCGCTCGGAGATACCAGATGACTTCTGTAAGTAAATGGATTGCTGGCGCTCGGCCACGCACTTTGCCTGCTGCTATCGCACCTGTTTTAGTTGCCACCGCTTATGCCGGAAGTAATTGGGCTCCACTTCGCGCGCTCTCTGCCCTTTTAGTGAGTCTGGCCCTACAAATAGGCGTTAACTATGCCAACGATTATTCAGATGGAATTCTTGGCACAGATGATTTGCGTATTGGCCCAGTTCGACTTACCGCCTCGGGTTTAGCTACACCTAAATCTGTACGCACCGCTGCCATAATTTCATTTTTATTTGCAGCACTAATTGGATTAACTCTCGCCGCCGCTACTTCTTGGTGGATCATTTTAGTCGGTGCTTTGGCCATCAACGCAGCTTGGGGTTACACCGGTGGATCAAATCCATATGGTTATAAAGGACTGGGTGAAATATCTGTATTTTTATTCTTCGGCGTTGTCGCAACGGTGGGTACTTACTATGTACAAACCGAAGAGTTAAATCTGCGGATTCTAATTATTTCAATCCCGATGGGTGCTTTAGCGTGTGCTATCTTGGCTATAAATAATCTGCGCGATCGCGCTCAAGATGAGATTGTCGGCAAAAAAACCTTAGCCGTCCGCTTGGGTGATAAAGGTGCGCGTCGCCTTTACGTTGCTCTACTTCTTTCAGCACATCTCTTTGCGCTCTTCACTTTTGAACCTGGTGCTCTGCTAACTCTTCTGGCTGCTCCCTTAACCTGGAATTTGGCTCGGGATGTATTAAGTGGGGTGCACGGTGCGGACTTAATCCCGTATTTGGCCAAGACTGGTAAGTTGCAACTGGTCTTTGCTCTCCTTTTTGCGCTCGGCTTAGTTATCTAATTTTCGCTAGAATAGGAGCATGATTAAGTTGCAAGCAATAATCTTAATAACCTCACTGGTTTTAACTTTGTACGCATTCATCGATTGCGCGCGACGAGATGATTCATTGATAAATAAATTGCCTAAGTGGGGTTGGTTACTGCTAATACTTCTTCTTTCACCATTTGGGGCCATTGCTTACGTGGTGATTGGTCGCGTACGTGGTGAAAGGGGTCCGCGTCCACCGAAGCGTCGCATATTGCCGCCAGATGATGACCCGGATTTTCTGCGCAAGCTTTAATTTACTAAAAGATTAAAGGCCGCTGTAAGTGTGCTTCCCAGTTCCCCAGACATTTACATAAACATAATTAAATAGGAATGTTGAGCCGGCAAATAAGCAGAGCCAGGCAGCGCGCTTGCCACGCCATCCGATAGTTACCCGAGCATGTAAGTAAGCGGCATAAGCCACCCAAGTAATAAATGCCCAAGTCTCTTTGGGATCCCATCCCCAATATCTGCCCCACGCACTTTCGGCCCAAATTGCGCCAGCGATTACTGCAAATGTCCAAAGTGGAAATACAAATGCAACTAAACGATAAGAGAGTTGATCTAGCGTTTCTAAATCTGGCAAACGCTTTGCCCAAGCTTTTCGTTCACCGCGTGATTCCATAGATTCTAGATATAGGTATGCGCCTGCAATCACATTTGAAAGCAAGAAAACTCCACCCGAAATAATTGCAGCAACCACATGAATTACTAGCCAGGTTGATTTCAAAGCCGGTACCAAAGGGGCGCTGTCACGATAAAGAAGTGTTATGGCAGTACCAAGAGTTAGCAGAACTGAAATTGATACAAATAGTCCAAGCCAACGCAGATCATATTTTCGAAGTGCGGCTAAATATGCGCCGGTAAAAGCAAGCGCTCCAGTTAATGAGAATTCATACATGTTTCCCCAAGGAACATGCTTGGCAGAAATTCCACGCGCAATAGCGCCGCCTAATAATAAGAGAAATCCTAAAACCATCATTGCTGTTGCAATTCGTGCAGCGCGCTCGGTACGCGTGTAATCCAAAGTCTTAGTTTTTAGAGAGCCCTCTGTACCTTCGCTTTGCTCTGGAGTTCTAACTGCCCAAGCGGTTTCAAAAGCATGTGCCAAAAAGGAAAGTGCGAAAACGCCCATCGCCGCATAGATCAAATTATTTGAAAGGTAGGCCCAAGTAGTTTGCATCTATCTCTCTTTCCTTAATTGGGCTACTAATTTTTCTATTTCGGCAGGTAAGCCAGGTGCCCCATTCTTAGCCAGGCCAGCAACTTCTACAACTCCAGTTGTTGTGATCCGTATCCAAATTCGACGGCGGCGACCAAAAAGTGATGCAAGCAACCCCAGAATTGCCGCAATTGCGCCATAGAGCGCATATGACTTTCCAGGATCATCAACAATCTGCAGATTTATCCAGGGAGTAAAGGCCTCAAAGGTGATTGAGCCTTCTGGGTATGAAAATGTTTCACCAGGTTTTAGCGAATCAAGTGCTATCCGCTGCATCTTGGATGTATCAATTCGGTAAACGGATTGTGGAATACCAGAATCTAAACCTAGATCACCTTTCCAAATCGAGAAGAGCAACTTTGGATCAAGGGCTTCAGGAAAAACAGAAATACCGCCATTTTCTCCATCTCGCGCGTAAGTCGGCAAGAAGCTGGCAACAAATCCAACTTGAGGATTCGCATCGGGAACTTTAATGGCGCCGATTGAACGCAAATTTCCATCCTGTGGCAAAAATGGAACCGGCCCTTGCAGCGCAACCATACCTGTGGAATCACGAACTGTAACGATCGGTGAATACCCATTAGCTTGCAAATAAACTCGTGTATTTCCAAATGTCAGCGGGCTATTTACTTTTAGCGTTTTGATCGTCGAAGTTTTTTCTCCAGAATTTGTCACTCGAACTGTTGCTGTGTAATCCTGCGGCGCATTGGTCAGGACATCATATTTAGCAACAAAATCAATTACTTCAATAATAAATGGCTGCAACGATTCTTCATTGCTCAGTTTGCCAAAGGAGAGAGTGTCATAAGAGGTTGGAACACTAATAAATCGCTCACCTTTATTTATGATCGCTTCACCACGAACACCAAATAATGAACCGATACTTATGCCGAGCAGGATAAGTATCAGCGATAAATGAAATAGCAGATTGCCAGTCTCACGCAAATATCCCTTTTCGGCAGAAATGCTCTGACCTTCAACGCGAACCCTAAAGCGATTTTTCTCAAACCATTTTGTCGCTAGGTCTAATTCAGAACCATTTTCTGAAAATTCTTGGAAGTGTTCCATTCGGGATAAGTTGCGCGGAGTAGCTGGTGGCTTCGCACGCATCGCTTTGAAATGTTCCAAGGTGCGTGGCAAAACACAACCGATAAGCGAAATAAATAGCAAGATATAAATAGCGCTAAACCAAGGTGATGAATAGACCGTAAACCCTGAAAATCTTTCTATCCAGCGCGCTAATTCGGGGCTATCTAAATAATATTGCCGCACAGCTATTGGGTTTTGAGAGCGCTGTGGGATCAAAGAACCTGGGATAGCCGCAAGGCCCATCAACATCAGAAGAATGAGCGCTGTGCGCATACTGGTTAACTGGCGCCAGAAGAAGCGCAATAACCCAGCAGTGCCCAATTCGGGAATATCTACTTCTTGACTCATCAAATCACCGGTGCGAATTCTGTAATCATTGAACGAAGTGAAATCAATAAATCAGTCCAAAAACCAAGCAGCTGTGCAATACCAATCAGGATTAATAGCACTCCGCCGATTTTGGAAATCAAATCTCCACGCTTAGTTAAGAACCGCCGTAGTCGAGCCGATTTATCTAAGTAAAGTCCTGATGCAATAAATGGTGTGCCAAGTCCGATGCAATAGCCAAAGGAGAGAATGGCACCACGCGCCGCACTTGATTCTTGAAATGCCAAAGTCTGCACAGTTGCAAGTGAGGGTCCGATGCAAGGCGTCCAACCAATTCCAAATAAGAAGCCGAGCAAAGGTGCACCGATTAGTCCACCGTTAGTAGAAATCTTTGGTGAAAAAGTTCGCATCAACGGTAAGCGCCCCATAAAGATAAGGCCAAGCAAAATTGTTATCACACCCAGAGCGCGTGTGATCATCTCTTCGTTAGTTGAAATAAGAGAACCAATACCGCCAAATAGTGCGCCATAGGAGATGAATAGAACGCTAAATCCAAGTACAAAGAGTATGGAGCCAAGAAAAACTCGGCCTTTAGATTTGGAATATCCAGCGGCAAAAGAAAGGTAACCAGGTACTAAAGGAAGTACGCAAGGTGATATAAATGAGATCAGACCGGCAAGCACTGCAATCAGAAAAGCTACGAGTAAGAACCCACCGAGTAACTGTTCTACAAAGAAGTCAATCATTCTGCTTCGAGCTTTCTAAGTAACTTACTTAAAGATGTCAGAGTCACTTCACCTGAAATACGAGCAGCAACATTTCCATTTTTATCTAACAACACTGTCGAAGGAATGGCATTTGCTGGAAGGGTTCCTTTAAAGCCAATCAATAGCGAATCATCAATAAAGGTTGGATATGGCATGGCTAAACGGCGTGCAAATGCCTCAGCAGTGGCGGGATTATCTCGAGTCAAAATTCCCATAAATTGAACTTCGGGATATTGCTTAGAGAGTTCAATTAGCGTTGGAATTTCGGCGCGGCAAGGTGAGCACCAAGAGGCCCAAACATTTACGACTGCAACTTGTCCGAGGTTAAATATAAATTCCTTGCCACTTAGCGTCATTCCAGAGAGTTCAGGGGCGGCGCTACGACTTGAGATTTCGATAACAGTTACCGCACCGCTGCCTTCGATAAAACTCTCTTCGGCTGTTGAATTGCCACCACCACATCCGGTTAATAACGATACAAAAAATAGCGCAACCACAGTTAATTCTATTTGTTTGCGCATATATCCATTACTTCTTTGGTGGTAGTAAATGTGCAGCAGGTTCAGAATAAGAAAGCCCTGAGATTATGCCCTCATCATCAAAATGAATGCTGGTAACAGAGGCAAGTGTGCATTCGCGTTTGCGGGGATCGTGCAACATAGAACGACCTTCGATTGCACTTCGAGTAATCCAAATTGGAAGTTGGTGCGAAACAACGATTGCATCTTTACCGTTTGCCGCTTTATGTGCGGCAAAGATCGCCGCGAACATACGATTTATCTGCTCATTGTAAGGTTCGCCCCAAGATGGTTTCCAAGGATTATATAAATGGCGCCATGCGGTGGGATGTTTTAGGATTCCGCTTCCTACTTCAAAACTCTTGCCTTCGAAAATATTTTCGGCCTCGATTAAACGTTCATCAGTTGTTATTTCAATTCCGTGAGCCCTTGCAATTGGCGCCGCAGTCTCTTGCGCACGTTGCAAAGGCGAAACGTGCAGCGCACCTAAATCAATGCTCTTAGACCACTCACCTAATACTTCAGCCATTTGTTGGCCACGCGTTGATAAGCGCCAGCCGGGTTGGCGGCCATAGAGAATTTTCTGCGGATTTTCTACTTCACCATGACGTGCGACGTGGACTGTTGAACTCATAGCGCTAAGCATAAAGCGTCCGATGGCCCAGCAATATCTGAGTTAATCGCTAAGGTTGTGCCCATGTCACTCACGCAGCAACGTGCAGCTT
>SHVF01000009.1 GCA_009691135.1 Candidatus Planktophila sp. | reverse complement strand
TTTGATGGCAAAGATACAATTTTGCTTTATGACTCAGTATTAACAATTAATCAACGGAAAGAGGCTACTTCCGGTGCAATTCGCGTTGCGAAGCGCAATGGTTTGAGCGCAACTGCTTGGAAATATCAAACCCTTGATATATCCAGCGGGCCAATTGCCGTGGTGGGCTATGACGTTGCTCTGCAAAAAAGTGCGCGCGGCGTGCTTGCTACTTGGCTTACATCATCAACTCTTAGCCTGCCTAACGCAGATCAGATTAGGTGGGCTTATCTAGCTACTCCTACTAATTTCAAAACTTTGGCTACAACTGGTTACGGAGCACCAAGTAAGTTCTTGAGTAGTGATGGTGCTACCAGCATATTTAACTGCCAAAGTCGCCTCTGCGCAGTTGATGTATCAAAGACAACGATCTCCTTGGTTACTAAAGAACAGAACGCTGATGGCTTTGATTCTGCCTGGATAGTTCTGAATAAAACGCGATATTTAATATCTGGGATTAAGAATCAATTGGTTTCACTACGCCCCCTTTAATTTAAGTATTTGGTATTTGCAAGATCTTTCCATCGGTAGTCAGCAGAAATAAACCAGCTGTACTTGAATACGTGGATGTGATAATCGAAGTTATTTCTGCTGGAGTAAAGGCAGATATTAATAATCCTTTGCTATCAAATTGCAATACAACTGATTGTCCTTTAACCACTTTAAACCCAGTCACACCCTTGATTGCAGAAGTTGGTTCGAGAATTGCATAGAACGAACCACTCACACCGCTAGATGCCATAGTTCTTCCAGTTGAAGAAATCCGGGTTGTCCATGAAGGCACGAATGAAGAGTTAAATTTAGTTATTGCGCTCTCAACAGTGGTTCCACTCTTTACTGAGCCAGTTACGAAGAGTGAACTTGTAGTGCTCTGCCAGTCACGTATTGCTTTGGGTGCGCTACTGCGAGCAACACTACTGATGGATCCGGTCTTAGCAATCTTGATCAAGATTCCATCTACTCTGCCAACCAACTTCTTACCGCCGAGTATTTCGCTGCTGGATCCAAATAAATAGGTAGTTCCATCGTTGCTGCGTGTTATGGCGCCTAATTTTGTCTTGGCAGTACCAATCTTTAGCTCTTTCGAGAACTTGCCTTGTGAAAGCGTTATTAAGAAAGGTTCACTCTCACGAGAGGCCAGGATTGAAAGCCCAGATAAACTAACCGAAATAGCATCTATTAAAGCCACCGTTTCAATTGAAGTCTGACCAATAATTTCGCCAGTTGCGCTAATCTGCCAAACTGAAATGTTTTTCATATCAGGACGCAGTTCTTGAATATCTTCAATTTCGATTCCATCGGGATTAAGCGCCCCTGTTGCAGCGGTTGCTGATTCGGACTGCGGTGCAATGGCCTTATTTCCTACCAACCAAAGTGTTCCCTGTGAATCAACAGCCATTGCGGTTGCGACCTCATCTAAGCCAGAATCGACTGTTTGTGACCAGATTTCAGTTCCGGTGAAATCAAATGCGCGAACCTTAATATCAGCGCTTAGCCCCATGATGTTTTCGTAGGTATATATCGCCTTACTGTTTGCAACAATGGCTTCAGCGCTAGAACTTTGGCTAAATACTTTAAGCGGTTTTATAGAAACTGTTTTAGGTGCAGCCTGGGCAACGGGCGTCATCGCAATTAAAGCGATGACAGCAGATGTCAGGTACTTGTTAAGCAAGTTCTTGCGAGCGATCACGAGCGGCTTTCATCGCTTTTGCAACAACAGCAGAGATATCGGAATCGTTAAATGAATTTAGTGCTGCAAAAGTTGTTCCATTAGGGCTGGTTACCTTTTCGCGCAACGTAGTTGGGGTGTCTCCTGATTGATCAAGGAGTTTCGCTGCTCCAACCATAGTTTGAATTGTAAGCGTAGTTGCATCGGCGCGAGATAGCCCAAGTGCAACTGCGCCATCGACCATCGCTTCCACAAATCTGAAGAAATATGCTGGTCCTGATCCGCTGGTGGCGGTAACTGCATCTTGCAAATCTTCATCTACTTCAATTACTTTACCGACCGCTCCAAGAAATCCAACTGTAAATTCACGTTGCTCTGGGGTGACTAGCTCGCAGCAAGAGATCGCAGACATGCCCGCTCCAACTAGTGCTGGGGTATTTGGCATAACCCGAATAATTGGGTTAGCACTAGTTCCAATTTGATCAGCGATATCCCTGATCTGTTTACCTGCAACAAATGAGATGACCAAAACGCCCTTGCGAATTGCAGTTTTAATTTCGGTTAAAACCGCTGCCATATCTTGAGGCTTAACAACCAAGAGAATCAGATCGCTTTTTACCACATTTTCCTTTAAGTCAGCATTAGAAACTTTATATCGCGCAATTAATTCTGCAGCTCTTTCGGCACGCTTTTCAGAGATAGTGATTGCAGATGGGGAAATCCCATGAGTTATTAGGGCAGAGATCAGGGCTTCGCCCATGACACCTGCACCAATGACTGCGAACTGTTTCTCTGAATTAGCCATAGCGAAAGAGTACGCGTAGGCTCTGCGACTATGTCCGAAGTTAAGCCAGGTTTTGCCCGCGATTGGGTGGAATTTACTGACCCTAACGATCCCGAAGAAATCTTCAAATGTGACCTAACTTGGCTCACCTCATACTGGACTTGTATTTATGGCGATGGCTGTAAAGGCGTTTTTGAAAATCGCCCTAACGCTGGATGTTGTACCGAAGGTGCGATGTATTCCGATGAAGATGATGAAGAACGCGTACGTAAAGCAGCCGCAGATTTAACTCCGGAAATGTGGCAATTCTTTGAACAGGCGCAGCCAAAGAAGCAAAATGGTCAACTTAGAATTTCAGATCTTGATGAAGATAAAGAGTCTAAGACGCGCACAATTGATGATGGATGTATCTTCTTAAACCGTAAAGGTTATGAAGCGCCAGGATTTACGGGATCATTTGGTTGCGTACTTCATCACTTGGCGCAGAAAGAGAACCGCCATTTTGTAGATACAAAGCCCGATGTATGTTGGCAACTTCCACTTCGCCGTAGTTTTGAAACTCGCGAAGTTGGCGAGCGCGAATATTCAATTACCGTAATCGGTGAGTACGAACGCCTTGCATGGGGCGATGGTGGAGATGATTTTGATTGGTACTGCACCAGTAACACCGATGCACACATCGGAAGTGAACCTGTTTACATCTCTAACCGCACTGAACTTCAAGCTCTGATGGGTCAGGCTGCCTATGCAGTTCTTGCCGAGCACTGCGATACGCGCGTTAAGGGAATCAACCATGCTAAGGCGCTCTCACTGCCATTATTCGTTATCCAACACCCAGCAACGATTGCCGCTGGGAAGTAGTCACCCCTACGCTCTAGAGTTGGCCCATGGCTAAAGTCGAGAAGGATCCATTTCGCTGCGCCGAATGCGGATGGACATCCCAAAAATGGGTGGGCCGTTGCGGTGAATGCCAGGCTTGGGGAAGTGTTGAAGAAATCGCCGCACCTAAGAAACTCTCCTTAGTTCCCGGAAAAGTTACACATATTGCAACACCTATTGGCGATGTAGATCTTTCTTCCGCGCGTGCTCGTGCAACAGGTGTCTCTGAACTAGATCGCGTGCTTGGTGGCGGCCTTGTTCCAGGCGCTGCAATCTTGCTCGCTGGCGAACCTGGTGTTGGAAAATCAACGCTACTTCTATCTGTTGCCGCGCAAACTGCCGCAAAAGGAATTCCTGCGCTGTATATCAGTGGTGAAGAATCCGCATCACAAGTTCGTCTGCGCGCTGAAAGAATTAACGCAATTGATCCACAATTATTCCTGGCATCAGAGACAGACCTGGGCGCGGTCATTGCTCATATTGATTCTGTTAAGCCTGAATTAGTGATTATCGACAGTGTTCAAACAATTGGTTCATCTGCTGCAGATGGTTCACCTGGAGGCGTAACTCAAGTTCGCGAAGTTGCCAGTGCACTTATCCGAATCTGTAAAGATCGCGATATAACTTTATTATTAGTAGGACACGTAACCAAAGATGGATCTATTGCGGGCCCGCGTTTGCTTGAACATATTGTCGATGTCGTTCTGCAATTTGAAGGCGAGCGCCATTCACGACTGCGCTTAATCCGTGCGATCAAAAATCGTTTTGGCGCATCCGATGAAGTTGGTTGCTTTGATTTAAGCGATACCGGAATTGAAAGCGTTCTTGATCCAACTGGACTATTTACTTCCCGTCATGCCGAACCTGTTCCGGGAACTTGCGTGACAGTTACTTTGGAAGGTAGACGTCCACTGCTTGCTGAAATTCAAGCACTTGTTAGCCAAGGACGTGAAAACGATTTTGGCAATGCACGTCGCGTTACAAGTGGCCTTGATTCTGCCCGCACATCAATGACTCTGGCAGTTCTCGAACTACGTGCCAATATTCGAGTTGGCGGTCGCGATGTATATGCCGCAACCGTTGGCGGAATGAAGATGTCTGAACCTGCTGCCGATCTCGCACTTGCTCTGGCCGTAGCATCGGCTGCAAAATCTTTGGCACTTCCTGCAGATTTAGTTGCAATCGGTGAAGTTGGATTAGCAGGTGAAATTCGTAAAGTAAGTGGAGTATCTCATCGCTTAGCTGAGGCTTATCGTTTAGGTTTTAAACGCGCACTTGTTCCAACTGGCAGTGACGTCAAGATCGATGGCATGGAGATTTTCGAAGTATCGCGCCTTGATCAAGCGCTACAACGCGTAAAAATTAGTGGAGCAGACTCATGAGCCATCTGGCTTCGCTTTCCAAACTGTTGGGATCAGATGCTTTATTTATATCTGATCCTGATATAACCGTTTCATATTCACGCGATCAAGCACCGTTTGCTAAGAGCGCTGCACCATTTGCGGTCTTGCTTGCTCGCAGCGCCACCGAAATTTCAATTGCTCTGAAATATGCCAATGAAAATAGAATCCCAGTGGTTACACGCGGAACAGGTAGCGGTCTCTCTGGTGGAGCAAATTCTGATGCCCAAAGCTTGGTTATCTCACTTGAGAAAATGAACCGGATAATCGAAATAGATACCTCTAACCAAATAGCGCGCGTACAAGCCGGAGTAATTAATCTTGACTTGGATACCGCAGCAAAAGAATTTGGCCTAGCTTATTTGCCTGATCCAGCGAGCCGTGACTGGTCATCTCTTGGTGGCAATGCTGCAACAAATGCCGGTGGCATGTGTTGCGTTAAATACGGTGTAACTGGCGCACATGTACGTGCTATGCAAGTTGTCTTGGCAAGCGGTGAAATTATCGAATTAGGAAAAGCCACGAAGAAATCAGTGACTACCTATGACTTGTTGCATTTATTTATTGGTTCTGAAGGAACTCTTGGCATCATTACCGAACTCACGCTTAACTTAGAAATTCGCCCTTCTCCCCCTTCAACGCTTATTGCAACTTTCCCAAGTGTTACTAAGGCTGCCGCTGCCGCTGTAGCGCTGCTTAAATATCGCCCGTCTATGTTAGAAATTGTTGACCAGACGACTCTAAAAGCGGTGGAAGCGTGGCATCCGCTTGGTTTCGAAGTCGCAGGTTCAGTGCTTTTAATGCAGTTAGATGAAAACCATTTACTTTGTGAGGCAGCGCTAAATACCTGTAAGCAATTTGATTTAATCGATGGCGTCTACTCTGATGATCCAGCCGATGCCGCAGATTTAATTCGGGTTCGCAAACTTGCTTATCCTGCTTTAGAACGTATGGGAGCAACACTGCTTGATGATGTGGCCTTGCCAATTACTAAAATTGCTGAGTTTGTAGAACGGGTTGAGAAGTTGAGCAAGGAATTAAATCTAACTATCGGAATTTTCGGCCATGCCGGTGATGGAAATATGCACCCAACAATTGTTCACGACCATGGTGATCTAGCAGCAGCCGAAAGGGCGCAGCAAGCATTTACTCAGATTGTGGAAATTGCACAATCACTTGGTGGCAGTGCAAGTGGTGAACACGGAATCGGTTCAATTAAGTCAGCTTTTGTAACCAACGAGATTTCAAAGACCGTAATCGAATTACAGCGGGCAGTTAAAAAGGTATTCGACCCAAATTCAATACTGAATCCAGGAAAGAAAATTCCTTAATTCGCTGCTTCGGCTAGATCTTCTGGTGAGTCAGGCATGATCACCTTAGCTGCGCCAGAGAAAGTGAACTTCGCCTCCGCTGCTTCGCCTTCAACGTCTACGACAATGATTTCGCCAGCCTTTATCTCACCGAAAAGAATTCGCTCTGAGAGTGAATCTTCGATTTCACGTTGAATTACGCGACGAAGTGGGCGCGCGCCAAGAAGTGGATCGTAACCGCGCGCAGCAAGGAGATCTTTCGCTGCTTGAGTTAGTTCGATACCCATATCTTTCGCCTTTAAGCGCTCATCAAGGTTTGCGATCATTAGATCAACGATCTGAATAATCTGATCTCTAGTTAACTGGTGGAAGATGATTACATCATCGATACGGTTAAGAAATTCTGGGCGGAAGTGGTTCTTAAGTTCATCTTGGACTTTGCCCTTCATGCGATCGTAATTAGTTAGATCATCATCAATATTGGCAAAACCAAGCCCCAGGCTCTTTGAAATATCACGCGTGCCAAGGTTGGTAGTCATGATGATTACAGTGTTCTTGAAGTCAACGGTGCGCCCCTGTGCATCTGTCAGGCGACCATCTTCTAGAACTTGTAGAAGTGAGTTAAAGATATCTGGGTGAGCTTTTTCGATCTCATCAAATAGTACAACTGAGAATGGACGACGTCGAACCTTTTCAGTTAGCTGTCCGCCTTCGTCATAACCGACGTAGCCTGGAGGTGCACCGAATAAACGTGAGGCGGTATGACGTTCTGAGTATTCAGACATATCCAACTGAATTAGAGCAGCCTCATCACCGAATAAGAATGCAGCAAGGGTGCGAGAAAGTTCTGTCTTACCAACACCGGATGGGCCTGCGAAGATAAATGAACCTCCAGGACGCTTTGGATCTTTCAAACCCGCACGTGTACGACGAATTGCTTGGGAAAGCGCCTTGATCGCTTGATCTTGACCGATAACACGGCGATGAAGTTCATCTTCCATGCGAAGCAAACGTGCAGTTTCTTCTTCGGTTAACTTAAAGACTGGGATACCGGTTGATGCCGAAAGCACTTGTGCAATAAGTTCTTCATCAACTTCTGTGACCTTATCTAGATCAGTGGCTTTCCAATTCTTTTCAGCCTCCAGTTTCTCGGCGATTAAAGTCTTTTCCTTATCGCGAAGTGAGGCGGCGCCATCAAAATCTTGGCCATCAATTGCTGACTCTTTTGCCTTGCGTGCTTCGGCAATTTTGTCATCGAATTCACGAAGTTCAGCAGGTGCGGTCATGCGCTTAATGCGCAGACGTGAGCCAGCCTCATCGATTAGATCGATCGCTTTATCTGGCAAGAATCGATCTGAAATGTAGCGATCGGCCATATTTGCAGCAGCAGCAAGTGCGCCATCTGTAATCGAGACGCGGTGATGCGTTTCGTAGCGATCTCGAAGACCTTTAAGGATTTCAATGGTGTGAGCCACAGATGGCTCTTTCACCTGAATAGGTTGGAAGCGACGTTCAAGTGCGGCATCTTTTTCAACATGCTTGCGATATTCATCAAGTGTTGTAGCACCGATTGTCTGTAATTCGCCACGAGCCAACATTGGCTTAAGAATGCTTGCCGCATCTATCGCACCTTCTGCAGCGCCAGCACCAACAAGTGTGTGGATTTCATCGATGAACAAAATAATATCACCACGAGTTTTGATCTCTTTCAAAACTTTCTTTAGGCGTTCTTCAAAATCACCACGGTAGCGGCTACCGGCAACGAGTGCACCGAGATCGAGTGAGTAAACCTGCTTATCTTTAAGAGTTTCAGGGACATCATTTTTGTAAATTGCTTGTGCCAAACCTTCTACAACTGCAGTCTTTCCTACACCTGGTTCACCAATTAGAACTGGGTTATTTTTTGTACGACGTGAAAGAACTTGCATGACACGTTCAATTTCAGTTTCGCGTCCGATTACTGGATCAAGTTTTCCTTCGCGCGCAGCCTGTGTCAGGTTACGGCCAAATTGATCAAGTACTAAAGAAGTAGATGGAGTGCCTTCTGCCGGACCGCTCGATGTGGCAGCTTCTTTTCCTTGGTAGCCAGAGAGAAGTTGAATAACTTGTTGACGAACGCGATTTAAATCTGCGCCAAGTTTTACAAGTACTTGTGCGGCAACGCCTTCGCCTTCACGGATAAGTCCGAGCAAAATATGTTCTGTGCCAATGTAGTTGTGGCCAAGTTGCAACGCTTCGCGAAGTGAAAGTTCTAGGACTTTCTTAGCGCGCGGAGTAAATGGAATATGGCCGCTAGGAGCTTGTTGTCCTTGGCCAATTATTTCTTCAACTTGGGCGCGAACACCTTCCAGGGAAATGCCGAGCGCTTCCAAGCCCTTAGCAGCGACGCCTTCACCTTCGTGGATGAGTCCAAGCAGAATGTGTTCAGTTCCGATGTAATTGTGATTGAGCATGCGTGCTTCTTCTTGAGCCAAGACAACTACTCGTCGGGCTCGATCGGTAAAGCGCTCAAACATCGGCTATCTCCTCTTAATTTCATCTCTTGCTTGCGCTAAGCCTATAACCGAAGGCCTAGAAGGCGCGAGGTGATTGGCAACTGTCAGTAGAACCCCAGATTTAGGGGCAATATTCCCCAGAAAATCTAGCGGTAGGGCCTTAAAGGGTAAGGAGCATCCGCGTGTTGCCGAGGATATTGGGCTTGGCCGCTTCTAGATCCAAGAACTCGGCGACACCGGCATCGTATGAACGCAATAGCTGTTGATAAACATCAGGTGAGACAGGGGTGCCTTCGATTTCGACAAAACCATGGCTTGAAAAAAAATCTGTTCGAAAGGTTAAGCAAAAAATACGTTCTACGCCAACTTCGCGAGCCCGCTCGATAATTCTTTCCAAGATTAAATGTCCAATACCTATATTGTGCAAATTTTTTTTAACCGCAACTGTACGAACTTCTGCTAAGTCTTCCCAAAGAACGTGTAGCCCACCACATCCAACAACCTTTCCATCAACTTCTGCGACTGTAAATTCTTGAACGCTTTCGTACAAAGTTACAGTCTCTTTGCTGAGCATCTGTCCAGGTGCGGCATAAGAATCCACTAATTGGCGGATTGACTTTATATCGCTAGTTCTTGCGGAACGAATTATAGTCATAGTTATTCGATTTCAGGTTTTACCAACGGAAATAAAATTGTTTCGCGGATACCTAAACCGGTAAGTGCCATGAGTAAGCGATCAACACCCATTCCCATTCCACCTGTCGGTGGCATTGCAAATTCCATTGCGCGCAAGAAATCTTCATCTACTTGCATTGCTTCAAGATCGCCTTTCGCACCGAAAGTCGCTTGTTCAATTAGACGTTCACGCTGAACGACTGGATCAATTAATTCAGAGTATCCGGTTGCAAGTTCAAATCCATCAACATAGAGATCCCATTTTTCGGCAACGCCAGGTAGTTCGCGGTGGGCACGCACCAATGGTGAAGTATCGACTGGGAAGCCCATCACAAATGTAGGGTCAATCAATTGATCTTTAGCGACATGCTCAAATATTTCTTCAGCGAGTTTGCCTGTGATCCACTTTGGATCAATCTTTATGCCTAACTTTGTGGCAATTTTCTTCAGATCTTCGATCGAAGTAAGAGCGGTTACGGTCTCGCCCACACCTTGTGAAATAGCTTCGTAAAGTGAAATCTCTTTCCATGAGCCGCCCAAATTGGCTTGGCGACCATCGTGATGAGTAACAACGTGCGAGCCAGCAATTGCCATCGCTGCGTTCTGCACAAGTGAGCGAGTTAAATCTGCGATTGAACGCCAATCACCATAGGCCTGATAACTCTCGATCATCGCAAACTCAGGTGAGTGTGAAGAATCGGCGCCTTCGTTGCGGAAGTTTCGGTTGATTTCAAATACTCGTTCAATGCCTCCAACAACGCAACGCTTTAAAAATAGTTCTGGTGCGATGCGCAGATAAAGATCCATATCGTAGGCATTGCTAAATGATTTAAAGGGACGCGCTGCTGCGCCACCATGCATCACTTGCAGCATTGGAGTTTCAACTTCAATAAAGTTTTCGGCGCTAAATGTCTCCCGCAGAGATTTCATTACTGCAGGGCGTAATCGTGCATTAGAGCGCGCCTCATCTCGGACGATTAGATCCACATAACGCATACGAACGCGGGTTTCCTCAGACATTGGTTTATGATCATTTGGCAGTGGGCGAAGTGACTTTGCAGCCATCGCATAACTATTTGCCAAGATTGATAGTTCACCGCGCTTAGATGTAATGATTTCGCCAGTGACGCTAACAATGTCTCCTAGATCGATATCACTTTTCCATGAATTAAGAACTTCTTCTCCGACTTTGTCGAGAGATAGCATGGCTTGCAGTTCGGTGCCATCGCCTTCACGTAGCGTTGCAAAACAGAGTTTGCCGGTATCGCGTTTAAAGATAACGCGACCGGTAAGGCTTTGGATATCACCAGTTGCAGTATCGGTTTCAAGTGCAGCGTATTTAGTGCGAATTTCTAAAAGGGTTGCAGTGCGTGCAACTGCAACTGGATAAGGCTCAATTCCGCGCTCAATTAGACCAGCACGCTTTTCGCGGCGGATACGTAATTGCTCTGGCAGATCGTCTTCGACCGGCGCTGCGGGCTCTTTTTCGTTACTCATGATGGCGAAAGTCTACCTATTAGATATTTCGCTCGTGGATAAGGCGCAGTCCAATCAGCGTGAGATCAGGCTCATGCTCATCAATAGTTTCAGCAACGCCAATGATTAGTGGTGCAAGTCCACCGGTGGCAATGACTGTTGGCGTGCCTTCATAACTTTGCGCTAATTCGGCCACGATGCGATCAACCAAGCCATCTACTTGTCCAGCAAAACCAAAGATTGTGCCAGATTGCAGCGCTTCAACAGTGTTCTTGCCGATCACATTTTTGGGGCGAATTAATTCAACTTTGCGAAGTTGCGCAGCGCGTGATGCCAAAGCGTCAACTGAGATTTCAATTCCTGGCGCAAGAGCGCCACCTAAGAATTCACCTTTAGGTGAGACAACATCAAGATTTGTCGATGTTCCGAAATCAACAACGATTACTGGGCCACCATATAAAGTGTGAGCAGCCAACGTATTGACTATTCGATCTGCGCCAATTTCTTTTGGGTTATCAACTAATAGTGGAACTCCTGTTTTTGTGCCGGGTTCAACAATAGTTGTTGGAATATTAGAAAAATAAGTTGCAATCATAGTTCGCAATTCACGCAACGTTGCTGGAACTGTGGAACAGATTGAAAGTCCAGTAACTTCATATCCGATAACAAGTGCGTGATATTGCAGCCATAGCTCATCGGCAGTCGTGCGGGGATCCGTCTTGACTCGCCAAGAGCGAATTAATTCATCACCCTCGAAAATTCCTAATACCGTGTTGGTATTTCCCACATCAATTGTTAGCAACATAATTACTCCGTTCGCAGATCTAGGCCGATATCAAAAACTGGAGCCGAATGTGTCAGCGCTCCGATTGCGATGTAATCAACCCCTGATTGTGAATAGGCGCGAGCATTGGCAATTGAAATTCCTCCCGAAGCTTCAAGTTTGCACATGCCATTTACTAGTGCAACCGCTTGTGCGCACATCTCTGGGCTCATATTGTCGAGCAAAATTAAATCTGGGTTCAGAGGTAAGACTTCTTTAAGTTGCTCCAAAGTATCTACTTCTATCTCGATTTCAGCTTCGGGATAAGTGCTTCTAACTTTTGCAAAGGCGGCAACTACTCCACCTGCAGCGGCGATGTGATTATCTTTAATTAAAGCAGCATCGCTCAAACTCATGCGGTGGTTTACTCCCCCGCCCATGCGCACCGCATATTTCTCAATAACGCGCATTCCAGGTGTTGTCTTTCGGGTATCGCGTACCTGGCATTTACTTCCTGATACTTCTTTTACCCACTTATTGGTTAGCGTTGCAATTCCACTTAGATGACCAAAAAAGTTAAGTGCGGTGCGTTCGGCTAATAATATTGCTCGAGTATTTCCGTGCAAGGTAATTAATATATCTCCAGCTTTTACAGATTCCCCATCTTTCTTTAGTTGCCTCACATCTGT
Source organism: Candidatus Planktophila sp. (assembly GCA_009691135.1). Lineage (GTDB taxonomy): Bacteria > Actinomycetota > Actinomycetes > Nanopelagicales > Nanopelagicaceae > Planktophila. The sequence continues at coordinate 21,098 of SHVF01000009.1, read as the reverse complement.
AATACCAACTTCTGCCAAGACGGCATGAACAATGTTTGAACCAGCGATTACTCCATTCATGCGTGCTACAAAATCTGCCGAAGAATTTGTATCAGCAGAAATAGTTGCCTCAGAAGTTATATCGGCGCCCCCTGCTAGATCTTCGGCTAGCGCTGCTTTAATTAACTCATTTTCAGTCATGGCGTACCAACCTCTTGGTAGGAAGTAATCCAGTTACCTTTATTATCTAATTGCTGCACAATTCGTTTGCGCCAATTACTTTCAGTATCAGGGAAATCTTCACGCCAATGTGAACCACGTGTCTCCTGACGAATTAATGCCGCTTTTAAGATCGCTTGCGCCAATTGGAAAAGATTTGTTGTCTCCCATGCTTCGACGCATGGATTTGTGCTGGTTCGATCTTGAATACGCGTTAAGTCAGCACTGGTCTGCAGAAGTGAATCAGAAGAACGCAATACACCTGCACCACGACTCATGCTTAGCTGCAGTTCGCGGCGAGTAAGTGGGTCCAATAAAACAGAGCGTGAATCATCTGCAACCGGTTCTGACTGTTTCGGTAAATTTGCAGCGATATCTGCGGCAATTCTGGCGCTAAATACCAGACCTTCTAAAAGCGAATTCGAAGCCAGACGATTTGCCCCGTGTACGCCAGAACATGCAGTTTCGCCACACGCATAAAGTCCAGTAACACTTGTGCGGCCATTTAAATCAACACGGACGCCACCGGATGCGTAATGAGATGCTGGCGCGACCGGAATCAGATCCTTTTCGGGGTTAATCCCATATGCAATACAAGATGAATAAATTGTTGGAAAACGATTTTCAAATCCCGAAAGGTGGCGAACATCTAGCCAAACATGATGCGCTCCAGATTTATTCATCTGTCGCATCGAAGCGATTGCAACAATGTCACGTGGTGCAAGCTCTGCCAATTGATGTTTAGAGACCATAAAACGTATACCTTCATCGTCAACTAAAAATGCACCTTCACCGCGTACCGCCTCGCTGATTAAAGGTTGCTGACCTTGCGTGTTATCACCTAACCATAAAACTGTTGGATGGAATTGAATGAATTCAACATCTGCCACTTTTGCACCAGCGCGCAATGCAAGTGCAACGCCATCACCAGTAGAAACGGAAGGATTTGTAGTTTGTGCAAATACTTGACCTAAGCCACCAGTTGCTAAAACAACTGCCTTGCCTAAAGCGCGACCTACCCCATCGCGACTACCAGCACCAATTACATGCAAGGTAACTCCGCACACTGCACCATTTATATCTTTAATCGCATCTAAGACGAGAGCATCTTCAACTACTTCGATTTCGGGGTCATCATGTACTGCAGCTAAAAGTGCACGCGAGACTTCAGCGCCAGTTGCATCTCCACCTGCGTGCAAAATTCTGTTGCGTAAATGCCCACCTTCACGTGTTAGTGAAATTTCACCAGTCTCTTCTGTATCAAAAATTGCACCACGTTCGATTAATTTACGAACTGCAGCCGGTCCTTCAGTTACAAGAACACGAACTGCTTCAGCATCACATAAATCAGCGCCAGCAACCAAGGTGTCTTTTAAATGCTGATCCGGTGTATCGCCCGGACCAAGTGCGGCAGCGATGCCGCCCTGTGCCCATTTAGTAGAACCTTCATCGACCTTAGATTTGGTAACTATTAAGACCGATAAGCCATAAGTGCGCGCTTGTAAGGCAGTTGTTAAACCAGCAATTCCGGAGCCAACCACAATTACATCGGCAGTTGCAGTCCATCCCGGGGCAGGCGCAAGTAGCTTCATCGCAAGCCACCTGTCTTCATCTGCATATTGTCGATCAAACGCACCCCATTAAGCCAACCAGCGATAATCGCGCGCGAATTGAGCGTGGAATCTGTAGCGATCGAGAAGTCATCTTCGTCAATTACTTCTGCATAATCTAAATTAAAAAGCGGTTGCGTGGCACAGGCTTTGCGCATCTGACTACGCGCTTCTTGCGCATTGAGCGAAATCTCTGCAGCGATTAGCGCTTTATAAATAACTGAAGCGGCGGCGCGGCTGTCTTCATCTAGTCGAACATTGCGCGATGACACGGCAAGGCCATCTGCTTCACGCACAGTTGGGGCTGCGATTATTTTGACGCCCTTTGCAATTGCTCTAATCAAAGTTAGCTGCTGAAAATCTTTCTCACCAAAAATTGCAGTCTCTGGTTTCAATAATTCGAATAATCGGGAAACGACAGTAACAACGCCATCAAAATGACCAGATCGGTTTGCGCCTTCATAAATATTCCCTAATTCACCAGCGCTAAATTTTTTAAATACCGAAGGATAAATTTCTCCTTGTTGAGGCAGCCATAAGTGTGTGACTCCAGAATCTGCAGCGATTTCAATATCGAGATCCGGTGTGCGCGGATAGTTTGCAAGATCCTGCGCATCATCAAATTGCAGAGGATTTATAAAGATGCTCGCAACTACAAAGTCACTCTTGGCTTTCGCTAATTTGAATAGTGATACATGTCCAGCGTGAAGTGCGCCCATCGTTGGTACAAAAGTGCAGCCGCCATCGATTTCTGACGAGTTGGCAACAATCTTCATATCTGGCTCCAGTCCTTTCAGGTACCGGGCGGTGATAGTTCTAAGTTTAGAGCCTTAAAGCATTTGCTCCAAAAGCTCCGATATCTTGCCATGAGTAAGCAAAATTGCATCAGGATCTATGGAATGCCATGGTTCTATGACAAAACGGCGCTCATGTGCTCGTGGATGAGGCAGTGTTAATTCATCTACTGAGCTTAAGAGTGTTCCATATTGAATCAAATCTAAATCAATTGTGCGCGGGCCCCATTTTTCTTTGCGCTCTCTTCCCAAAGTTTTTTCAATTCCTTGCAAAAGCGCAAGTAGATTAAGTGCGGGCAGATCACTTTCCACGATACAGACCGCATTTAAGTAATCTGGCTGTGGGATATCACTCACGGGCTTTGTGGAAAAGTAATTTGAAACTGCCTTGAAATCAGTGGCTTCGCGCAGCATTGCCACCGCTAAATCCATCTGCTCTTCAGGGTTACCCATATTGGCACCGAGTGCGATTATCGCTCTCATCGATTTATAGTCACCGATATATCTTTGACTTGCGCGTTGACTGGCGCTTGTGGTTTGTGAACTGTCACAGAAACGGTGGCAGCTTGCGGATAAGTAGCCTTGATTCGATCTGCAATATTTCCAGCAAGTTTCTCGATTAAAGAAAGGCGATCTCCAGTTATCTCTTTAACAACCAAATCTGTAACTTCTGCATAATTAATTGTGTCAGAAACATTATCTGAGACACTGGCACGAGTTAGATCGACTTCCAGGGTAACATCTACATAGAAATCTTGGCCAGTGACCTTTTCGCTTTCTAAGACACCATGGTATCCAAATGACTTAATCCCTTTAATTTCAATTAAATCAGCCATTAGCAATCACCAATTTCTTATGTGGAGCCACGCTATGAACTCTAACTGCCCAAATCTTTTTAGCAAGGAGTGAACTAGTCAAATCTATTGTTGCAGCTTCGCGTTCGTCAGGGCTTTGACCACCCAGAAAACGTTTACGCGAGCCTCCAATTAATACTGGATAGCCCAAATCGGTGATCTCTTCGATACGGCGCAATAACTCCCAATTATGTTCAGTTTCTTTTGCAAAGCCTAAACCGGGATCAATTATCAAATTATTTCGAGCAATTCCGCTGCGTAGAGCTTTATCAATTTGAATTCCAATTTCTGCAATTACTTCTTGCACCACATCTTTGTATACAGCGCGTGAATTCATTTCAATTGAGTGGCCACGCCAGTGCATCAAGATATAAGGGCAGCCAAGTTCGGCAACTCTTTCATGCATCCCGTCATCTGCTAATCCGCCGCTGACGTCGTTAACGATGCTAGCTCCTGCCGCGACCGCCTTATCTGCTGTCTCTGCACGCATCGTGTCTATGCTGATTGGAATTCCTGTTTGTGACAACTTTTCAATGACTGGGATAACGCGCGACTGTTCTTCCTGGGCAGTTACTCGCTCGGCACCAGGACGCGTAGATTCGCCACCAATATCGATTATGTCTACACCTTCGGAAATCATTTCTAAGCCGCGAGCGACCGCTTTTTCATAGGTATCGTGTCGCCCACCATCTGCAAATGAATCTGGTGTGACATTTAAAATGCCCATAATTTTCATAGCAGAACCAGAGACACTTAACTAGCCCTTTGTAATGAGGCTAATTGCTTCGGCGCGAGTTGCAGGATCTCTCAATGCACCACGCACCGCACTTGTAGTAGTTCTGGCATGCGATTTTCGAACTCCGCGCATTGACATACAAAGGTGTTCACAATCAATAATTACGATTACACCCATTGGATTAAGTATTTGCACCATTGCATCTGCAATTTGCGTGGTCAGGCGTTCTTGTACTTGTGGGCGTCGTGCGAATAAATCTACTAAACGAGCAACTTTAGAGAGTCCAGTTATTTTTCCACTTGGAATATATCCAACGTGAGCAACTCCATGAAAAGGAGTTAAGTGATGTTCGCAATGTGAAAAAACTTCGATATCGCGAATGATGACTAGCTCTTGATGTCCGATATCAAATGTTGTTGTCAGAACATCTTCAGGTGATTTCCATAGTCCTTCAAAATTCTCTTTGAAGGCTCGTGCCACGCGTGCCGGCGTCTCTTTTAGCCCATCACGATCCGGATCTTCACCTAACGCCAATAACAATTCGCGCACCGCAGCAGTTGCGCGCGCTTCATCGTACGGATGCAATGCTCGGCCATCTTCTGGCCCCATTGATACTGGCGTTACTTCATTCACTCGTCAGAGCCATCTTTCTTTGCACTTTTCTTAACGCGCGATGGCTTCTTTGCAATTGCTGGTTCAACGACAATTCTTTCCGGAACAGCAACTGGTGGTTGCTGCGATGGGATGCGAGTTACCGAACCAGTCCAAGCCGGACGCCTTGGCCAAGAATTTACCTTGGTAAAGATTGCTGAAATTTCCTCTTTATTTAGGGTTTCTCTCTCAAGTAATTGCAGAACCATTGCATCAAGCGTCGCACGGTTATCAACCAAAATATCGAAAGCCTCTTGATGTGCATTCTCAATTAAATTACGGATTTCAGCATCAACTTTGGCGGCAACACTTTCAGAATAATCGCGTTGATGTCCGTAATCGCGCCCCATAAATGGTTCTGAAGCATCCGTACCCAACTTGATCGCACCAATTGCTTCAGTCATTCCATATTGCGTGACCATTGCTCGAGCCAGCGTAGTGGCCTTTTCAATATCATTTGATGCACCAGTTGATGGATCATGGAAAATTAACTCTTCTGCAGCGCGACCACCGAGTGAATATGCCAGCTGATCAAGTAATTGATTGCGAGTTGTCGAATACTTGTCATCATCAGGCAGAACCATTGTGTAACCAAGTGCGCGACCGCGCGGCATAATCGTAATTTTGTGAACTGGATCTGTGTGCGGAAGTGCATGCGCAACGAGAGCATGTCCGGCCTCATGATAGGCAGTGACGCGACGTTCATCATCGGACATTATCCGAGATTTGCGTTGTGGCCCAGCCATTACACGATCAATAGCTTCATCAATTTGCAGATTAGAAATAACTTTTTTACCTTCCCGGGCCGCAAGAAGGGCTGCTTCATTTAAAACATTTGCTAGATCAGCACCTGTAAATCCAGGTGTGCGACGCGCATATGTAAGAAGTTCAACTTCATCTGAAAGCGGCTTTGTCTTAGCATGAACTTTAAGAATCTCTTCACGGCCCTTTAGATCGGGGCGATCTACTGCGATCTGGCGATCAAAACGGCCCGGGCGCAATAACGCAGGATCTAGGACATCTGGTCGGTTGGTTGCGGCGATCAAAATAACTTGTCCACCTGATTCAAAACCATCCATCTCAACAAGTAATTGGTTAAGAGTTTGTTCGCGTTCGTCGTGTCCTCCACCCATGCCTGCACCGCGTTGGCGACCTACTGCATCAATCTCATCTACGAAAACGATTGCTGGAGCATTGGCTTTTGCTTGCGCAAAGAGATCGCGTACGCGGGCCGCACCAACGCCAACAAACATTTCTACAAAGTCAGAACCAGAGATTGAATAGAAAGGTACTTGCGCTTCACCGGCAACGGCGCGCGCTAATAAAGTCTTACCGGTTCCGGGAGGGCCATAAAGCAAAACACCCTTTGGAATTTTGGCACCTAGAAGTGCGTACTTAGGTGGATTAGCCAAGAAATCTTTGATCTCTTCAAGTTCGGCGATCGCTTCATCAGCACCTGCGACATCTGCAAAAGTATTTTGCGGAACATCGTTATCTTGCAATTTGGCACGTGATTTTCCAAAGGAGAAGACTTTATTTCCACCTTGCGCATTGCTCATAAGGAAGAAGAATAAGAATCCGATTAACAGAATTGGCGCGATTGAGAATAAGAAAGATACGAAAAGCGATTGCCTCGGAACATCGACATTCCAGCCCTTTACAGGTGGATTGCCAGTGAGTGCGTCAACGATTGTTGGCTCTTGGCGAATTACATAAGATGCTTCCACTTTGCTAGAGCCGTTGATCAGGCTGCCTGGCTTAAGAATTAACTGTAATTTTTGAGATTTATCAATTAGCAACGCTGATTCCACTTTTGATTGTGCAATTGCATCGAGAGCCTGAGACGTGCCGATTTCGGTGTAGCGATTTCCAGCACTTGTAATTTGCCCAAAGATGCTTACGCCGAGGATTGCGATAATAATCCAGAGAAGTGGTCCGCGCATAATGCGTCCGGCACGAGTTGTCGGCGCTTTCTTGGCAGGTTTCTTTACACCAGAATTTTTTACCGCTGGCTTTTTCTTAAAAAAGTTCTTCTTATCCATTTTATTCGCTCTACCCATTATGAATACATGTGCTTAGCCAGCACGCCGACGAAGGTAAGGTTGCGGTACTTTTCATTGAAATCAAGACCATAACCGACTACGAAATCGGTTGGGATATCAAATCCAACATATTTGCATTCAACTTCTACTTTGGCTGCTTCCGGCTTGCGAAGAATTGCCAAAATCTCAACAGATTCGGCACCGCGTGACATTAAATTTGTACGAAGCCATGAAAGTGTTAAACCTGAGTCAACGATATCTTCGATGATCAAAATATTGCGCCCAGTTATATCGTGATCTAGATCTTTAAGGATACGAACAACTCCGCTAGATTTTGTTCCGGAACCGTAAGATGAAACCGCCATCCAATCCATATCAATATGACGTTGCATGGCGCGCGTTAAATCAGCCATGGCCATGATCGCACCTTTAAGAACTCCGACTAAAAGCAGATCACGATCTTTGTAATCAGCATCAATGCGCGCTGCTAGTTCTGCAACCTTTGATCGCAATTGCTCTTCAGTAACAATCACGCGTTCTACTTCTGTGCCGACAGCAGCTAGATCCACTTAGGGACTCCTTTTAAGTTCAAATCTCGAGGGAGATTTAGGGACGGGCTAAGAGCGAAAGTCTGCCCGAAATTCGGGCTACCTTCACACCACCCGGCAGGCTCGCCTCACCTTGGCCGTGCCAAGAAGTGACCATAGACTCAACGGCCAACAGGTGATCTGCGCTCAGTGAGCCGTTGGGGGCGCCTGCGGCATAGATCGCAGCCCGCAAGACACGAGATCTGATTGCTCGCGGCAGTTCGGTCAGCGCTGCGCAATCAAGGTCTTTTAGGTCAACACGTGAAATAACAGCTTTTGCCATCTCATCAAGGGCGTCGGCATCATCGCGCAAGATCACAGCACTTCTCGCAAGTGCTGCTGCGATACCTGGACCGATTTCGGATTCCATAACTGGCAACACAGAGTTTCTTACACGCACACGTGAAAATTTTGCATTTTCATTATGAGGATCATTCCAAGGATTTAACTTTGCTTCTTGGCATGCTTGAACGATTTGCTCACGAGTCAATTGCAAAAATGGTCGTGCGTATCTTCCGTTGATCACCGCCATTCCTGAAAGTGATCGAGTTCCGGAACCGCGAGCAAGTCCTAACAAAACTGTCTCTGCTTGATCATCTCGTGTGTGTCCTAAAAAAATTTGAGTCGCACCATATGCATGTGCAATTGCATCGAGTGCGGCATACCTTGCAGCGCGCGCATCTGCTTCTAGCCCAGATTTTTCTGCAACAGTGACTTTCTCGATTATAACTTCTTGATAGCCCATCGCCTTTAATTCGACTTGAACTCTTGCTGCTTGATCTGCCGAGCTACTTTGTAATTGATGATCAACGGTTATGGCAATTAAGTTAATTGCTAAATCAGGTGCTTCTTTAATTAACGCATAAGCCAGCGCTAATGAATCAGCCCCACCTGAGACTGCAACTAATGCGCAATCTCCGGCGGTTAAATTCTCTAGAAAAGGGCGCACTGCATTGCGAAGTTCAAGCAGAGCGGTGGACATGCGCTAACTCTAGACCCGACCACCAAATGGCATAAGCCCTTTAACGCTATAAATACTTGAATAGAGCAGACCTTTATCTTTGGAATTTGCTTCCCACATCATGCCGTTTCCAGCATAAATTGAGATGTGGTGGATAGAAGAAATAGTTCCCTTGTATGAATAGAACAAGAGATCACCTGGGACAAGTTCATTTAAGGAGACATGCTTTGTATAACCAGCGTATAGCGCCGAGTTAAGGCGATCCCAATTTGGCCAGCCTAAGCCAGCGGATTTAAATGCTGAATACACAAGTCCTGAGCAATCAAATGAGTTTGGACCTTCTGACCCCCAAATATATGGTTTGCGCGCCAACACTTGTTTCTTGGCAAATGCAACAGCGACAGCACGCTGTGCTTCGGTAGTTCGAACTGTGGAGCGACCTTTAAAGCCAATGTCTGGCCAAATTTTCTTTTGGCCACCAGTATTTGCCGCAGTATTTGCCAAGCTCTCTTCGAGCAAAGCCAAAGCCCGTTGTTGTTCAAGAGTGATTCGTACCTTTTTGGCACTCGCTAATTCGCGCGCTAACTTATCTTGGATGGCTTGTAACTTGTTTACTTCTTTTTGTTGCAGGGTACGCGCATCATCAGCAACTTTCTTGGCGCCCGCAACTTTTGCAGTTGCAGTCTCTTGCACAATTTTTGCTTCATCCGCTTTAACTTTTGCAGCGCGCGCAATTACTTCGGCTGCCCGATAACGTTCTAGCGCCACGGTATTTTGCATTCCTAATTTATCTAAAGTTGAGATTTGATCAATTAAATCTTGTGGTCCGTTGGCGCTTAGTAAAGGTTCTATATCTGTTAAAGATCCGCCCATAATGTAAGCATTGGCAGCGAGTTTGCCAATTACACGGTGTGCTTCAGCTACGGCTAATTGGGTTTGTCGCGCATATTCGGCAGCAGCGTTTGCGGCAGAAGTTGCGATAGCGAGTTCTTGTTTGGCTTTGGTGTACAGCGCTTGTGCGGCATTAGCCTTTACTGTCAAAGTGCGTAGCGTCTGATTAGCTGCCGCTAATTTCTTAGCCGCATCATCTGCAATTTTTTTCTTTGCTGCCTCCGCTTTCTTAGCAGCTTCAATTTGTGCCAAAGTCGGTTTGGGCGTTGCCGCCATGGCAGGTGTATTCGTAAGCGTTAACCCAAAAATAACGGCTAAAGCCAGCGCTTTGCTGCGATGCGACACAAGACCTCCAAGAAGTTAGCCCTCAGAATAAATGAGTAGACCGTGTAACTTCGGAGATTGCGGTAAGTGTCGCTAGTCGGCTACATCTCGTCTTGTAAATAGGACCGTTGCAATTACCAAGGCGATGCCAACGTATAGTCCTGAAAGAGAAAGTGCATGTGTGTAACTGATGTCTTCAGTTCCACCTACTGCAATCGTTCCCAACTGATTTCCGGGTAGCCATTGGAGGGTGCTGGATTTAACCGCTCCAACAATATTCTCTACGATTAGCAGCCAGAGAACTCCCAAAGAAATTGAGCTAATTGGCGAACGCAAGAGAATTCCGAGCACCATGCCAATGATTCCAAACCCAAGAATTGAAATAAAGACATTAAGTAAGGTCTTGGCAATTTCTAGGCGGCCATCAGAGTTAAACCAGAGCGTGGTGTTTACATCTTTCCCACCGGCTAGCGCGTACGAAACACCGATTGAGATCACAGCGCTGACCAGAGTCATAATCACTGCAAATACCTTCATTGAGGCCAATTTACCAACTAACAAGCGAATCCGACCTGGTTGGCGAACTAATAAATTGCGTAGCGTGCCAAGTGAATACTCTTGAGCAGTCTGGGCTGCAAAAACACAGAGCGCAATTATGCCAAGTAAATTACCAATACTTGAAAAAGCTTGAGTTGCTCCACTTGGTAAAGAAAGCATTTCTCTAGTTATGCGAATTCCGCGATCACCGTTGCCGTTTGGTGAATCAATCATTAGGAAAAGTAGTGACGAAACTAGAATGCTAAAAAAGGCTACTGCGCCAAGGGTTCCGAGCAGCAGCGTTGGTCTGCGCAATTTTCGCCATTCTGCAAAGAAGATTCGTGCAATGCTGCGAATCATTTCTGTTCCCCTGTCATTTCAAAGAATGTCTCTTCGAGGTTTGGTAATTGTGGCGAAAGTTGAGTCAAGAGAATTCCGGCTTCGAATGCCAATTTATTTAAGGTGCCAGCCCAATCAGCAGGACCTTCAATATGTGCTGCACCATCTCGAATATGTGAGTGATGACCTGCGCTTTGTGCAATCGCGATGATTTTCTCTAGGTCGCCAATATTTTCAGTTTTCACAATCATATAAGGCTGTTGTTGATCGAATAATTCTTGAATTGGTCCTGCAAATACAACTTCACCTTTACGCAACATAACTATGTACTCGCTAATTATTTCGAGCTCAGATAGTAAGTGTGATGAGACAAATACAGTTGTGCCTTTATCTGCAAGCGAACGAAGCAATTGCCGAATCTCTTGAATACCTTCTGGATCAAGTCCGTTGGTAGGTTCATCAAGAATTAATATCTTTGGATCTGGAAGTAGCGCTGCAGCTATACCTAAACGTTGCTTCATGCCAAGTGAATAAGTTTTGTATTTAGAATTGCCGCGATCGGCTAATCCAACTTGTTTCAGTAGTTGATCAACTCGTTCTTGTGGGAAACCACCCAAGGTTGCAAGCACACGCAAATTTTCAGCACCTGATAGCGCCGGATAAAAAGCTGGGCCTTCAATCATCGCGCCAACTTGTGGCAAGTAATTTTCTGGAGATGTAATTGGTTCTCCCAATATCTGACCAGTGCCCCCGGTTGGAGTTATAAGGCCGAGTAACATACGAATAGTTGTCGTCTTTCCCGCGCCGTTTGGACCAACGAATCCGCAAATAGTCCCGAGCGGAACCTGGAAATTTGTATGTGAGACGGCAAGGGCCGCACCGTATTTCTTGCTCAGATCAGTTACTGAGATAGCCAGATTAGACATGTATTGAATATAGCAATTGCACCTTAGAATTATCTGTGTGAGCAAAGAGACCTGGGGTTATCAACCACGCAACAATCGCCCTGCACCTGATTGGGATCTAAACCCACAGACTGATGCAGTTCGCGCCGGCGGCTGCAGCACTATTGGCATTGAGTTTGCTGGCTCCCAAAAGAATGCATTCGCCTTTATGGATGCCTTACGAATCATTGATATCTCCAATAACTTAGGCGATAGCAAATCACTTATTACTCATCCATCATCGACTACCCATCGCCGCTTATCCCCTGAAGCTCAGGCAGAGATGGGAATTACACCTTCGGTACTGCGTCTATCTGTGGGCTTAGAGCACGCGGATGACTTAATTAAAGATTTAACTCAAGCCTTTAATAGCTGAGCCACAACCAGCAAGACGGAAAGCAAACTCAAATAAGTTATCGACCATTGGAATATTTTTCCGGCAGTCTTTTCATAGTTTTCAGATTTTTCATCTAGCCCACGAAGTTGCGCTGCAAAGACCAAACCTAATGCAACTACAAAAGCCATGGCCCAATTCTGCAATCTCGCATTAACAATTAGTGCAATAGAAGATGCAATCATTGCAACTGTATATATCCACATCTGACGCAGTAGATGTGTCTTACTTGCGACAACGGGCAACATGGGAATATGTGCGGCGGCATAATCATCTTTGTATTTAATTGCCAGCGCCCAAAAGTGCGGCGGTGTCCAGAAGTAAATAACTAGGAAGAACGACCAAGCAGTAACAGAAAGTGAATTTGTAACCACTGCCCAACCAATTAAAGCTGGCATACATCCAGCAGCGCCACCCCAAACAATATTTTGTGGAGTGCGCTTCTTAAGTAAAATTGTGTAAACCCAAACATAGAAAACTATTGCTATCGCAGTAAGTAGCGTTGCTAACGAAGTTGTAAAGATCTGAAAAATAATTAGCGACACGACACCGATGGCCGTTGCAAAAATTAGCGCTTCACTTTTTCTCAAGACACCAGTTGCAAGCGGCCGCTTTGCGGTTCGCTTCATCAATTTATCTGATTCGGTTTCGATCACCATGTTAAATGCATTGGCACTGCCGGCAGCCAAGGTTCCACCAATTAAAGTTGCAAGCGTTAACGAAAGTGAAGGTATTCCACCTTCGGCTAAAACCATCGCCGGCAGAGTTGAAACTAACAAGAGCTCGACAACACGCAATTTCATTAGGTCTAGGAAACCGCGGACTTTTAAAGAGATATTTACACGTGAATTGACGGGCACAGGGCAAGATTACTCAGCATTAATGAGCTGTGTTCTCATGGTCTTCTAAGGGTGGCCTTCTATCGTGCGTAATGAAGAAAGGAATATGACAAATGACACCTCCAAATAAGCCTGAATGGATGGAACTTGCTTACGCAGATGGTGCGCCACAAGTTAAAAAATCAACTAGTGCACTACCCACTTTATTACTCGCTATGGCGCAATTAATTGTTGGTGTCGATGCACTTGTTGCACAAAGTGGTGCAGAAACCCCCGCCACTGCAAACGAACCCGTAGTGAGCGCCTGAGCCTGCGTGATATCTCCAAGTTCGCAAAAACTACATCCAAACCAAGTGCCGCTTCCAATCCAAGTGCTCCCAAGCAACCGAGAATCGCATCGATGCCCACTGGTGGTGGAGACGATGATGACGATGAAGGCGACGACGACTAAATTTCAACTGTAAACTCACTCTCTATGAAGTTCCAGAGAGTGAGTTTGCTGTTTTCGGTGGTTTTAATTCTGGCAACTCTTTCTTCTCCTGTAAGTGCCAGCACCGATCAAACCAAGATGGTTTTTCTAGACACAATAAACGGTGTAATTAGTCCAAAATCTGTTTCAGCGTCTAATAACGGCTTAGTCAGTGCTCACAACATGATGTATCACCATAGCGTCACAATCTACGATGCTAATTCTCTAGAACTCAAGTCAACTGTTCCAGATTCAGTAGAACTATCCAAGTTTGGGTATTCCAAATACTCAGGTAACTACAAAGGCGCACCTGTTGAGGGAGCATTTTCTCCGGATGGGAAATACCTTTACTTCACTAATTATGCGATGTATGGCAAGGGATTTACCAAGGAAGGCCACGATACTTGCTCGCCAGCATCCGGTTATGACACTAGCTTTCTTTCACGGATAAACTTAGAGAACAACAAAATTGATGCGGTCTATCCAGTTGGATCAGTTCCAAAAGTTGTGAAGGTTACGCCAGATAATAAATACATTTTGGTATCAAATTGGTGTTCCTATACCGTCACAATAATTTCAGTAGAAACGCAAAAGACTGTTAAATCCATAAAGATCGGCCGCTATCCGCGAGGTATCTCAGTCTCGGCTGATAGTAAATTTGCTTACGTTGCCGAAATGGGTGGAAGCCGTATTCATCGAATTGCTTTAGAAGATTTTTCAGTTTCATACATTCCAATTGGATCAAATCCGCGCGCGATTGAACTTTCCCCCGATAATTCAAAACTTTATGTAACTCTAAATATTTCAGGCAAAGTAATCGCTTGGGATTTAGAAGCCAATAAGGCAATTAAGACAGTGGCAACAGGGAAATCTGCGCGTAGTCTGGCAATTTCATCTGATGGATCATCGCTATTCGTCGTGAACTTTCGTAGTGGGACTCTGTCTAAAGTTAGAACTTCAGATATGAAAGTAATTCAAAATATTAAAGTTTGTACCGAGCCGATTGGAGTTACTTATGACTCGGAGACATCTAGAACTTGGGTGGCGTGTTATGGCGGATCAATTAAGGTGTTTGCAAATCAGTAATAACCGTTGCTGTATCAACAGCCGGGGCTAATAAGGGTGCGGCAATTTTTGCCAAATAACGGTCTAATGTTTTGCGTGCTTTATCGCTAGCTGCGTTAGTGCGTTTGATTTTGTCCGCAATAACAGCAAAGGCATACTCTCGTTCACCCGATTGAACATAACCAGCCAAACTAACTGTTCCGATTAGTGTTCCGGTCTTTGCTTTAACTAATCCAACTGCTTCTGGGGCAGTCTCGATATACCGACGTTGCAATGTGCCGGTTTCACCGCTTACGGGTAGCCCATCAATCAAAGTCGATAGTAACGGATCTAATCGCACTTTATAGAGTAACTGAACCAAAACATTTGCTGTCACTTTATTTTCTCGTGAAAGACCACTCGCATCTTTAACAATTATTTTTGATGGATCGATACCCATTTCGTTTAACAAGGTAGCAAATGTGATCGCGACGCCTTTATCATTAAACTCGTTGCCAGATGCCTTTGCGGCTAGACGAGCCATTCGTTCAGAAAGTGCGTTATCACTCCAGAGAAGAAACCAATTCATGATCTCTCTAACAGTTGGAGATGTTGAATAAACAACTTGTTCGCTAGAAAGGCTCATCGCCTTTTCCTCAGTTACTTTTATAAATGAGGCAGCGACCCCACGTTTTTTAAAGAACGCCTTAAAGGTGGCAACTTCATTGGAATAAAGTTCGTTGTAGTAAACCTTTAATTTCTTAACCGATCCACCCGAATTTTTCTTAGCTGCAGTAAGGCCATTGAATGCCAACCTGGGGAAAGATGTGCGATTCATCTTGGTTGCAGTCCTGTGATCCATGGAAATCCAAGGATCATAGGATCCATTTATTACCAGAGAATCTGGCATCGTTCCGAGTGAGACTGTAGTTACAAATGATTTGTCTGGCTCTAGATATTTCAGAATCGCCACTGCAGATAAAAGTTTCATAGTTGATGCTGGTTTGCGTTGTGAGTAGGCATTTGACTCAAAAACTATTTCTCCAGTGCTTAGGTCAAGTAGCGAGACTGACGGGTTTCCCATCTCGGGCTCAGCTACTAGACGGCCGAATACATTGGCGGCTGAAACGGGACCGGAGGCGGTAGCACTTGGGGTCGCCAATAAACTTGCCGAAAGCAAGATGGCACTAAACCCCAATAACTTATTCATATCCTTAGATTTCAGCCTTTCTAGCGTTTATGTGATCTTAAGTTTAGAGTGCGCACATGGAAATAAATACACCTGCCACGATCGGACCAGGAGAATTCTTTCCAGTTGTTGGTGTTGGGCCTCATGAAAAACCATGGCCAACCGGTGCGCAATATGATCCTGAATTACTTAAAAATGGCGATCGCCGAAATGTTTTAGATCATTACAGATATTGGTTAGTCGAAGCAATTGTTGCAGACTTAAATACCAAGCGACATAAATTGCAGATAGCCATTGAGAATTGGCAACATGATTTAAATATTGGTTCTGTTGTAAGAACCGCTAATGCGTTTAATGTTTCCGCGGTACATATCGTCGGAAAGCGCGATTGGAACAAACGCGGTGCGATGGTTACTGATCGATATCTAACGGTAATGCACCACCCCACAATCGCTGATTTTGCAATTTGGTGTAAAGCAAATAATTTGCCAATTATTGGAATTGATAATGTGCCATCTTCTAAGCAAATCGAAAGTGCTGCGCTTCCCGAATCTTGCGTTCTGCTCTTTGGCCAGGAGGGCGCAGGTATGTCTGATGAAGGAATTGCGGTCTGTGAAGTTTTATATGAAATAAACCAATACGGATCAACGCGTTCTATGAACGCATCAGCGGCGGGCGCAATCGCGATGTACCACTGGGCTTTGCAGCATCTACCCAGATAAAAACGGCGGTTTAGTCGCCTAAATCTTCTGAGACTGGCACATTTTCCATCGCTTCACGCACCGCGATGAGCCGACGGTCAATCTCGTTTGCCTCATCCATGCGACCTAAGCCGCGAAGGATGGTTGACATTCGAGTTTCGATATCAATTATGAGTTCAAAGTCCTTTGGTTCATCTTCAGAGATGATTTGAAGGACTCCATCAAGGGTCAGCAAACCATCTTCTAATTTTCCAACCAGAACTTCTGCTTTGCCATATTCGAATAGTGCAAAAGTTTCACGGCGATGATCGTGCCCGGTCTCAAAGACATCGATCGCTTTGCGCGCCGCTTCCATGGCTTTTTCACCATCTCCAAGCTCAACATAGCAAGATGCAATCTTCTGATCGCAACGGGCTACGTGAATAACTTCTTTTTCGGACTTGAAAATTAGCCGCGCTTCTTTGAATGTTGTTATCGCTAATTCAAACTGTTTTAACTCGCGATAAGCACATCCAAGTAGGTGAAGATCATTAGCTGCACCGATTTGATTGCCATCAACTAAATGTTCTTGTGCACACTCGTGCATAATCTCAACAACTTTTTCAAAATTCTTTGATGCATACCACCATTCGCCAAGTGTGCAGGCAAGCTCTAATGACAGTGGTGATTTATTCTCACGCAAAATTTCAACTGCCTTGCTCATTGCTGTAGCAGCTTCATCCATGCGCTTTAGCTGGTTTAAGTTGTAGCCAATTGCAGAGTAAGCCTGCGCTAAACCTTCACTGGAATCTGTGTGACCAAGTTCTGAAAAAATATCTCGTGCAGTCTCGGCGAGCGCAAGCGCCTCATCATATTGACCGCGAGCAAAGATCCGGGCAGAGAGTTCGTAATAAGTATTTGCGCGATCGGCGCCATACACTTCAGGAATTCGATCCCAGAGCATTTCCTCCGTTACGAGATCGTCTTGGCCATCATCTTCGCTCATTGATACCTCCGCTGACAGGGTAGTTCAACTATTGATATTGCGATTGCCTTCGGGGAATGATCGAGACACTACTCCCAAAGATTTGAGAAGGTGCGTAATTTAAAGTAAACGCCTGGGGCTAATTTCGCGTGGACAGGCTCAACTGACCTCGGTTACCCTTGCCCTCTTGCAAATCATTTGCATCTAGGAATCACCCCGCTGGGAGTGTCATGAACAAGATTGTTACCGAAACTGCGCGCATTCCCCTGCGCGATCGCCTAACTCGCGATGAGTGGCGGCGTATGGCTGCGATGTTTGGCTTCATCCTTTTCCTGCACGTTGCCGGAGTGTTTTTAATGTGGCAAGCAACCAGTGGCAATTACGAATTATCTGACGGCACACTCTTTGGTTGGGGTACAGCAGTTCTGGCATACACCTTAGGTATGCGCCATGCCTTCGATGCCGATCACATCAGCGCAATCGATAACACAACGCGTAAATTGATGTCTGAAGGACAACGCCCATTAGCAGTTGGTTTCTTTTTTTCTTTAGGACATTCATCTGTCGTTGCAGCGCTCACCATTCTTCTCAATTTCGGAATTAAGGCACTTGGTTCACAACTTAAAGATGAAGATTCAACTCTGCATCATTACACCAGTTTGATTGGTCTAACAGTTTCAGGAACTTTCTTGATGTTAATTGCAATCTTAAACCTAATTATTTTGGTATCAATAGTTGGCGTCTTCTTACAGATGCGCAAAGGTTTATATAACGAAGAAGAGCTTGAAAAGCACCTTAATTCGCGCGGATTGTTGATGCGTTTCTTTGGTCCTATTGCACGACGTATCGATAAGAGCTGGAAGATGTATCCACTTGGTATTCTCTTTGGGTTAGGTTTCGATACAGCAACCGAAATTGGATTGCTCGTACTAGCTGGTTCATCAGTTATTGCTGGACTCCCATGGTGGGCGGTTCTGTCATTGCCATTTTTCTTCGCCGCCGGCATGAGCTTGCTTGACACAATTGACGGTTCATTTATGAACTTTGCCTATGGTTGGGCGTTTTCAAAACCGGTTCGCAAGGTTTATTACAACATCATCATCACTGGTCTTTCTGTTGCGGTTGCGCTATTTATTGGCGGCCTCGAGATTTGCCAGGTCATTGCCCAACAATTGAATTTAACAGGTGGTTTCTGGGATTACGCGTTGGAATTTAACTTGAACAGTGCGGGGTATTTCATTGTTGGAGCATTTGCTGTTGTATGGGGTATCGCCTTACTTCTCTGGAAATACGGCAAAGTCGAGGAGCGCTGGCACAACAGCGCTCACGCCGCACAGATGGCACGAGGTGAAGAAAGCAATCACGCCGCGGCTGGTGTTGATCTTGGACCAATTAAGGCTGGCTGGAAGATCGACTAAATTAAAGTTATTTAACGGTAAAAGTTCGAGAATAAATTAGTCGGCCACCAACAAATATGCTTACTTTGCGACTTCCTGGGGTAACAGTGTTCTTGCCGATTTTCACAATCTTGGCATCGATCATTGCAATTACTGAAGCGCTGCCCGTATTAACTGCGTAGATTGAAATAATTCGCTTAGATAAAGATGCGCTCGCCTTTGGGGCTATCGCTGCTATTGGGTTGGCAGATGCACTTGGTGATGGTGTCGGAGTGGGAGTTACGACAGAGGCGGCTTTTACGGTCACTGTTGTCTGTAAAGTATTTGATTGACCGTATTTTCCAGCTGGCTCTTGATATGCAGAAATTGTTGCGCTTCCAATTGCGACTCCAGTAATTACATTATCGATCACTGCCACAACTTTTGGATCAGATGATGAGTAAATCCATTTACCAGCAGAGTTAGAGAGCGGCGATTTACCAGTCGCTAATTTTTCGCCTACTGAAATCTCGAATGGCGCAAAGGCGCCCAAGGTGGGCGTAACACCAATTACGCGGACTGAGTAGGTTGTAGAACTTGCAATCCAGCTATCGGTTGCTTCTTGCGTCAAAATAATAGTTGCGGTGCCGGCATTTCCTAACTTGATTGCGTTGCCATTTATCGCAGCAATCGTTGGGTCGCTCGAAGTTGCGCTCCACTTTCCAGTTGATTGCGAAGTTGGATACGCGATCGCCACATCTGGGTCGCCTGCTAACTTTTCAACGTTGGCAGGAGCGGTCAGGCTCTGACGTCCCTTCACAAAGACTGAGATGGTAAATGGCCTTGACGCGCCAAATTTTAGCGCCGGGCCCTGCACTGCAGTCACCGTTACTTTGCCTGGCTTTAGCGCGGTTAAGGAGTTGCCGTTAATAGTTGCAATCGCGGCATCGGAGGATGTAAATGTCCAAACACCTGGTGAGTTTGATACCGGTGCTGGTAGCGAGATCTGCTGTGGTGTTCCAAGAATTATCTCTACGGTGCGATCAAGAAAACCAGATGCAGTTACAACTGGGTCGACTGCCAAAATTGTGACGTTGAGTGTGACAATAATTGAACGATAACCTCCAGATGGGGCCTGCTTGGCAGAGATCTTTGTTGTACCTGATTTAAGCGCCGTGACAGTTAATCCATTAATTGATGCCACAGAAGGATCTGCGCTGGTTAAAGTCCAAGAACCTTTTGAGTTAGATACCGGCAGAATTAACTCAACTTTTGAAACGCTATCAATGGAAAGTGTTATATCGCTAAATGTTCCAACTGTTGGGCTCGGCGCAGTTACCGTTAGCTTCATAGTTGCATTTGTTGTTAACCAGTTGAGAGTTGGCGACTGAGTTGCCCTGATTGACACTTCGCCACCATCGAGCAACGTAACTTTATTCCCTGAGATAGTTGCGATGCTCTGATCAAGTGATTGGAAACTCCAAGCGCCATCAGATGTGCTAGTTGGTGCGATGAGATTAAATGAACCAGCTGAAAGAACCACTGTTTGATCTTTAAACTCACCAAGTGTTGGTATGCCAGGTGTGACAGTTAGACGAGAGGAACGTGAAGCCGCGTTGTAAGCGCCAGAGGCGGCTTGGGCATATCTAATAATTGAGGTACCTGCAGAAAGTAAGGTGAGCGTTAAGCCATTAGCAGTTGCAATTTTTGGATTATCAAATTCAATTGACCAAGCGCCAGGAGAATTTGAGGCCGGTGGAACCAAGGTAATCGTCTTTTGAGTAAGAGTTACGGTCGTTGCGGTTGGCGCTGCAATTAGTGTTACCGCCCCCTGTGCTGAAACTGGGACTAGGAGTGCGATCGACGTAATTGCCACGGTAATAATTCTCTTGGTCATATATACATTATCCAGATGTCTCAACCTATTGCTGCGGTGCGACACCTTTTACTTTTCTGAGAATTTAATGCGATTTTGACCTGTCGCTGCCCCAAGTAAAACAATTAACGCACCGACAGGTTCATACCAAATTAAATCCTCTTTCAAAAATATTATTCCGACTATTACAGCAACTACTGGGGTTAAATAGGTAACGCTGCTTGCGATCGCACTTCCTGCGAGCTCCATGATTCTAAAATTCCAAATATATGCAAATCCACTACCAAATATTCCTAGTGCCAGCATTGCCAATACCGGTCCAGGTCGATAATTATCTTCAGTTATTCCATCAAACAGATAGAACGGCAAGAGTGTTAGCGCTCCTGTTGTTACTTGCGCCGCAGCGATTGACTCAGGTGGCAATTTGTGAGGAATTATGAATCGGCGAGAGTACGGGAATGAAAATCCATAACAAGTAACGGCAAACAGTAAAACTAAAATTGCCCATAGCGGATTCTCACCAAGGCCTTTCCAGGCACCCAAAACAGTTAAGACTCCGACAAAACCAATAGCAATCCCGAGCACTTGATAAAACTTAGGCTTTTCTTCGCGAGTTACAACCATGATTGCAAGAAGAGTCATGAGCGGTGTTACTGCATTAATGATTCCCGCCAGAATTGAAGTGACTTCGGTTTGGGCAAGAGCGAATAACACGCCAGGCACAACGTTAAGTAACATCGAGACAACCCAAAGGTGTGCCCATAAACGCTTTGATTTA
>SHVF01000053.1 GCA_009691135.1 Candidatus Planktophila sp. | reverse complement strand
CAAGCATCTACCACTGGCACTGTTCTTAATGTCGACGGTGGTATGCAAGGATTACGACTTCGCAAGTAGATCTAAATTTAAGCGGGGTGAGCAATGCCAAATAAGAAGAGCGCATCTGCTCGCCCGGTAAAGCGCACGCCCCGTCGTTCTGTTCTCTCTGATGATATTTACGAGATGATTAAAGCGATGATCTTTGAACATGAAATAGCACCTGGGACTAAAGTCAATATCGATGCCCTTGCAGTTCAGTTAGATGTTTCCCAGACTCCTGTTCGTGAAGCCTTAGCAAGACTTGAGTCAGATGGCTTGATTGCAAAAGAGCCGCTAAAGGGTTACAAAGCAACGGCTCTTCTTTCACTAAAAGAATTTAATGATCTATTTCAGTTTCGCCTTTTGATTGAACCATGGGCTGCCGAACAAGCAGCAAAGTTAGTTGATAACACCGGCAAGACCGCGCTTAAGGCAGAGATGCAAAGTGCGAAAACTGCGCTAAAAATTTCTGGCGATGATCAATTTCAGGCTCTGACTGAACATGATGCACGCTTTCATGCGCTAATTGCTAGTATTTCTGGAAACCAATCTGTAGCAGACTCATACGAGCGCACCCATTGCCACCTACATCTCTTCCGTCTCTATATGGCCAACAAATTGCATTTAATCGAAGGTGAAAGCCGAGCCAAATTCGTGCAAGATCTCTTTGAAGAGTATTACCAAGTTGGTTCAGGTCAGTTAGCGATTAAAGAGCATGATGTAATCGCTAAAGCCATTATCGATCAGAATTCAAAGGCTGCGAGAACTGCGATGCATTCCCATATCGAATCATCGCTGAAACGTTTCGCTCCTGCTGCGCAGGCAATTAATAAAAAATAAAGCGCAAAGATCCTTGACCAAGGCATCGTAGCCGACTAAGTTTTCCTATAGGATTTTTTAACGGAATAGGAATTCACGTGGGCTTATCAATAATTAAAGATATTGAAATACGCGCTTGTCGCGGCTCTGATGCACCAGAATCAAAAGATGCAGTCGCTGCCGTGAAGCTGCCAGGTGGATCTCGCCCTGATTTTACTGTCATCACAATTACTACCGAAGATGGCGTAAAAGGAACTTCCTTTGGCTTTGGCGCACAAGATGCCAAGGCTGCGGCGGCAACTATGTCGCAAGTAAAACCATTTTTTATCGGCCGTAGCGCCCATAGTTCTGCGAAGAATATAAAGGACTTTGAACTATTTGATCGTCGCTGGAACCATGTACCTATTTACTCGTACGCTCCCTTTGATAACGCTTGCTGGGACATTGTCGGCAAGATGGCAAAACTTCCTGTTTATAAAATATTAGGTGCAGCCCGTGAAAAAGTGCCACTTTATGTATCTTCAATGTTTTTGCCAGGCCCAGAAGATTATGCAAAGCAAGCAGTTGAAGTAAAAGAAAAAGGGTATAAGGGATACAAGCTGCACCCACCAGGCGGTCTTGATCTTGATATCGCCTGCTATCGCGCTGTGCGCAAGGCAGTTGGTGATGACTTCACGCTCATGGCAGATCCAGTAATCATGTATTCATATGAAGAAGCGCTAAAGGCCGGTCGCGAGTTAGAAAAGCTTGGTTACAAGTGGTTTGAAGAGCCTTTGCTCGATGTTGATCTGCACAGCCTTAAGAAACTTCGTGAAAAGCTTGATATTCCAATTTGCGGAACCGAAGTTATTGCTGGCAATAACTATTCAGTTGCTAACTGCATCAAGGACGGCATCGTAGATATTGTTCGCACCGATGTCTCTTGGCGCGCTGGTATTACAGCGGTTATGAAGACTGCGCATCTGGCTGAATCCTTCGGTGTTAAATGCGAGCTTCACACCACTATTTATCACGGCCTTGAGCAAGTCCAACTACATCCATCACTTGCTATCAGCAACTGCGAATTCTTTGAGACTCTATATCCGTTCGATGATTTCCAATTTGGTACAAAGAGCCAGCTAAATATCGTCGACGGTTATGTAATGGCCCCAGAAGGTGAAGGCCTCTGCATTGATTATGACTGGGACTTCATCGACAAGCACACGGTGGCAATTCTTTAATTAGCCCTGCACGACAACATTTACCAAAGGTTGACCAGCAGCAAATCGGGCTAATTGTTCTTCCACAAGTGCTCGTCCACGCGGTTCAAAGGCACGCGAATCTCCACCAACATGTGGAGTAATGATCGTATTGGGCGTACTCCATAAAGGGTGGCCTGCTGGAAGTGGCTCTGGATCAGTTACATCAAGGCCAGCAAATATCCGGCCGGCTTGTAGTTGCCTTACTAGAGCATCGGTGTCAACAACTGCGCCACGTGCCACGTTGATCAACGCTGCTCCATCTTTCATCGCAGCCAGTCGATTCGAATTCATTAAGTGACGGGTTTCTGAATTTAACGGAACGATCAAGAAAATCACATCAAAGGTAGGAAGTAAGGCGTCAAATTTATCCATAGTTACTGCACCATTGGAACCTGATTTTGAAAAAGAAGTTACCTCAACTTCAAAACCTGCCAGCATCTGGGCGATCGTTTTTCCAATATTTCCATGACCCACGATTGCAATCTTTGAATCAGTAAGGGATGCAAATGTGGCGTGTGACCATTTACCGGCGCTTTGATCTTTAGCAAATTGCGCAAAACCGCGGCGGGCTGCAATTGCCAGCCCAACAGCAAGTTCGGCAGTGGAGGCATCGTGCACACCTGCGGCGTTGCATAAAGTAACTCCGGCAGGGCGCAGAGCCATAACATCATCTACGCCAGCATTAGGAGATTGGATAACTTTTAAAGAACTCATCTTGGCAATTGGTTCAAGTGCTGCAGCACCAAACATATAAGCGGGTACGTAGAAAGTTATCTTGCTCAAATCTTCTTGCCGTGGAGTAACACCATCGGTTGGTAGATGGGTAAGACCGTTAGGAATCTTTAAATCACTCCACTGCGTCCAAATCACAAATTGCGCCCCTTGATGATTGGATCCCAATCGCTTCGCGCAGACCACGGGGTCTCATAAGTTGGATCGCCAACATAACGGCTGATCTTAAATTTAAGGCTGGCAACTGCTCCCCCAACTAGATCAAGTGCGAACCATTTAGATGCAATATCAATCTTTTCAATAGCTCCATCAGCGCCAGTTATCTCAACCGATTCAAAACGATGTTCGCCAAATGTTCCCGCCTGGATGAAAAGCTCTTGCGCAGCGCTGCCGATATTGGCAACTTGCATAGATAAAGTAGTTGCATCCATTCCATCGACAATTACTGCAACATCTAGTGGCAGACCAGGACGCTTTAACTTGCCATCGAAGAAGCGGACCTTGCCATGTTGGAGCCCGCCATGAGAAATATGCATTGGACCGCCAAAGACCATCTGGCCAAGTCCTTCAAAGTAGACGGGATTAAATTCTTGCCAAGCATGGATGTTATATCCGGGAACGCGCAGATCAAGACCAACTACTTCATCAGCGGTTGCCGGATCATAACTATCCCAATTGCGGGGATTGCCAGTATTTGATCTCATCTTACGTAGCTGAATCTTGATAAGTTCAAGGTTTGCTTGCAAAATCTCAACTGGATAATTCGGCAAGTGCCCTTGCACGAATTGGAACCACGGCAAAGTATTTGCAATGTAATGCTTGGTATCGCGCCCCGTTCCCTTCTCTCCCCCTGAAACACCTGGGATATAAATAGCATCCCAATTGTTATCGCGCGGCAAAGCCAAAATGCGATCGAGATCTTCTTGGGCCATTGAAGTAGTCCAGATATAGATCATGTGTCGCACAGATGGCAATCGATAATCTGCCCAGCCCGCATCAAAGTGGCGATGTGGAACTTTTATCAGGCCATCTACCTCTTTGCGAAGTGACCAAATCAAATCAAATTGTGATCTTGGCAGATCCAGATACTTGTAATCACCGGTTAAAAGCACCGCGTTCATCGCAGCATTCGTGATTGGTTCCATGATTGTCATAAAGCCATGTGGCCAGCGCCAACCGTAATAACCGCCCCACCACTTGCCATCGTTAAACTCACCGATCACACCAGTAGTACCGATGTTATCCGGCATGATTCCACCGTTTGCATCCTTGCGCGCCATCCACGCTTCCAAATATTCCAACATCGTCACTTTTAATTCAGCATCACCTGAATACATATAGGCATGGGTTAGCAGCGATGTTGAATTCAAATTAAGTGGCACATCGCCACTATTCATGCGCTCATTCATCTTATTTATAAGATCGTCATAAACTTCCGGATCTGACCAGTGACAACGCATGGATGAAAAATCTGTTTTAACAATATCTTCATACGGTGCCAAGTAATCATCAAGGACTGTGCGATGAGTCTGCCAATCCTCGTGTGTTACAACTTGGCGTGGACCGTGGCTACCAGTTAAAGGTGAAAGCATCATCTTCTTGGAGCGGTCATAATTTTTTGCTTCTAGATCTTTCCCGGTGTACATCCCTGAAAACCGCGCCGCCCGTTGGCGATCAATAAGGGACTCTGGTTTGGTCAGGCCGAAGAAGTAATGGAATAAGTAACCTTCACCGTGATGCATCCAGTCGTAATATCCATCGAATTCGCGATAAATCTGTCCGTATTCGGTCCACTGCACGGTAATTGCATCCCACATCTTGCGCGCTAATTCATAAACCTCTTCACTGCCACCGATTGTGTAGAAGAGCGCCAGATACATAAATGCTTCATACGGATCATCAGAGCCATCCATGCTGGGCCATTCATCTCGCCAAATTATTGATCCATCACTTCGGGTATAGCGGGCTACGAATTCTGGGGCTACTTCATTTAACTGAGTGATTATTTCGCGTTCAAGTTTGGCCCACTCTGGTGCAACAGCCGTTGACTCTACCTGGGCGCGCTTGATTGAGTTATCGGCCATATTTAGATCTTATTCGCAGGTGAACTCTGAGGCAATGAATTTTTCAATACCCAAGTAAAAGTTAAAGTGGTCAAAATCAAAACTACGAAAATGACTCCATAAGCAGCTTCAAAACCATAATTTTCGCTGACATATCCCATAATCCAAGGCGATGCTCCATTTGATATCCCCATGCCCATAACAAATGCTGCGATACCTCTATCTGATCCCTGCTCGCTGCCACTTGCCAGTGCAATTGCAATCGAAGCGCATGGGCCGATACCCGCGGCGGCAATCACAAGACCAACCAAGGTTAAAATCGGTGACGTTGTAAAGACAACTATTGCAATACCAAGAGTTGTGGCTGCAAAACAATATGCCCAGATTCGCGGCAAATTAAACTCGCTCTTTGTTGAGAGATAAATACGAGAGAGTGCCACAAAATACGGTGCGATAGTTGCAAATAAAACCGCTGTCTTTACTTCAGTTCCGCGTTCAGAAAGTAAATCAACTGCCCACGATGACAGAGCGACTTCCATGGTGATCGAGAGAAAGGCAAAGATAATGATTGCAATAAAGTGCTTATCCCAATTGATCTTGCGCTCTTCGTGGGAAGGCTCAGGTCGAGCATCAAGTTCGGGAATTAGCAATTGCGCAACCGCGCCAACTATTACTGCAGAGATTGCCACAGTCCAGCGCCATGGCACATCAACTTGTGTTGTAACGCCAATAACGGTCGGTGAGACCGAACCCATAAATAATCCAACGCCAGTAGCTCGGAACATATTTTTCAAAGCAGTCTTCGAGTGCGAACCTAAGATTGCAGTTGCGGTATTGCCGGTTATAACTGAGCCGCTCGCTGCCAAGGCAATGGCTGGAATTGAGAAGTACACATTTGGGCTCAAGCAATAAACCACGGTGCCGGCAACGACTACAAACCAACCAATGCGCATCGTTTGATGGGCCGGACGGCGATGGCCATGGCTAAGTAAGACAAGTGAGATAAACACCAGCGCCGTTGCCCATCCGATGTTGTGCCAAGCAGCGTGCACGCGTGTTAGCTCGAAATCTCGCTTAATAAGTTGTATTGAAAAACCAAGCGATCCCATCAAATAGGACAACATCGCATTTAGTAGCACCAAGCGATGCACCATTTTGCGCGGCAGAGCTTGTGGCACCAAAACTCCCTCAAGTAGATTTTTAATCCTATAGGAGAATGTTTGCAAATAAAAAGCCCGCCGCAGTTACGCGACGGGCTTTTTAACGGGGTAGGTTAAAGAATTAACTGCAACCAGATGTATTTCCACAACCTTCGCATACAAAACATGCACCTGACATGCGCATCTTTACTCCGCATGTCATACAAAGTGGTGCATCTGATTTGATTCCCATTGACTCTAGGAGATCAGATGATGAACCAATTGTTCGTGCTAGTGGTG
>SHVF01000001.1 GCA_009691135.1 Candidatus Planktophila sp. | reverse complement strand
GCAACTTTATCTTTAATGCGAACATCATCGAGTGAGGAACGAAGTTTTTCAGCACGACGTAACATACCTTGAGCAGCAGTTGCCTTAGATGCTTTGGCACGCATTTTCTCGCCCTGCTTCTGCAAGATCTCTGCCTTCTTCTCGGCGTTGGCGCGTTCTTTCTTGCGACGATGTTCATCTTGTTCGCGCTGTAAGAGGTATTGCCTCCAGCCCAAATTATAGACATCGATGACGTTACGGTTGCCGTCGATGTAAAAGACTTTATTTACAACTTGTTCAATCAAGTTCACATCGTGAGAGATGATTACTAGTCCACCTGAGTAAGTGCTCAAATAGTTGCGCAGCCAGATAATGGAATCGGCATCTAAGTGGTTTGTTGGCTCATCAAGTAAAAGTGTTTCGGCACCTGAAAATAGAATACGTGCTAATTCAATACGACGACGCTGTCCGCCAGATAAAGTATCTAATTGATTTCCAAATACCGCCTCGGAAACACCAAGTGAAGTTGCAATCGCTTCGGCCTCGGCGGTTGCGGCATAGCCACCGGCTGCTTGGAATTCAGCGTCGACGCGGGTGTAACGCTCCATCGCCTTTTCAAGTGCGGCGCCTTCAGTCGTCGCCATCTCTTCTTCAACTTGGGTCATGCGGGATGCGATTTGATCTAAATCTCGAGCAGATAAAATTCTTTCAATAACAGTTCCTTGATCTTCACCAGTGCGTGGATCCTGAGGGAGATATCCGATCTTGCCGGTGCGCTGTACGGCACCGCCTGAAGGAAGTGTTTCCCCTGCTAAAACTTTGGCGAGAGTGGATTTTCCGGCGCCATTTCGGCCAACGAATCCGATGCGGTCTCCGTGATTGATGCGAACGTTAACTCCCGAGACCAGGAGGCGTGCACCGGCACGTAGTTCAAGAGCGCTTGTAGAGATCATTTGATGAATTCTCCCACAGTATTTACCTATCCTAAACAATGACCGTAGTATTCTCAAATGTCCAAAGTGATTATCTACCTCGGCTTAATAACTTTATGCGTGTTGATGATCTATCAGATTCGCTTATCAAGAAGAATTTCGGCAAAGCTCAGAAATATGTCAAAATCCGAAAGAGATCCACTTATTTTAAGCAAGCGATCTCGCGAAGAGAATTGGCAGCATTACCGACAATCAGAATATTTCGCTCAACTAATCAACTTAATGGATTTCAAGGCGACAATTCCTGGGCTACGTAGCTGGGCTGCTTCTGCCGATGTCTTACTAACCTTGCTTAGCATTTCAAAGAGGATTAAACCGAAGGTAGTTCTAGATCTCGGATCAGGGATTTCAACTCTGGTTTTAGCCAAGGCAACACCAAGTGCAAAAGTATTTAGCATCGATCATCTACAAGAGTTTGCGGGAAAGACAAGATCTTTATTGCAGGACCACGACATTACAAACGTGGATCTAAGAGTGGCTCCATTGAAGCCACTTGCAGGCGGTAGCGATTGGTATGACATTTCAGCGTTATCGGATATTGATCAGATCGACCTTTTATTCATAGATGGCCCTCCGGGATCTAAGGATGACACGGCTCGCCACCCAGTAATCGAACAGTGTCTTTCTAAATTGTCTCCAAAGGCGGTAATTGTTCTCGATGATGCAAACCGTGAAGGTGAGAGAGATCTAGCCGAGATGTTTTTGAAGGCACTTCCTGGCTACGAGTTAGAATTTCTCAGCCACGAAAAAGGAACTGCAGTATTGAAGCCGAGGTAGTATTTTTACTACTGCAGAATTTTGGTTCTGCGCGGAGTTGAGAAAGATTTACCAACTGTAGTTAGTTCGGTTGCAACCTGTGCTTTGATGTTTTCTTCTGACTTAAGCAAGGTCGTGAGAGCAGAAATAATTGTTTTGAGTTCTTTCTGCTCACTCTCGAGTTCGAGTTTGCTCATCTTGGTCAAGCGACGAAGTGGCATATCCAGGATATAAGTTGCTTGCTCATCATTTAACTTTAAATCTTTGATCAACTTCTCTTTAGCCGCTGCGGCATCATCGCTGCCACGGATAATTTTAATTACTTTATCGATATCGATAATTGCTTTAAGCAAACCATCAACCATGGAAAGGCGGCTTTCTGCCTTTGCTTTACGGTATTGCGAACGGCGACGTACAACTTCGATGCGGTGATCGATAAATACCTGCAAAAGTTCCTTCAGCCCCAGCGTTTGTGGGCGGCCCTTGACCAGTGCAACTGCGTTGATCGCAAAAGCATCTTCCATCGGTGTTAATTTGTAGAGCTGTTCAAGGACGGCTTCTGGTTCAAAACCATTCTTTAGCTCGATAACGACGTTTGTGCCTGTCTGGCCATCGGTTAAATCGATGATGTCTGAAATGCCCTGGATCTTCTTTGCTTTAGCTAAATCTGCGATACGTTCAACAACTTTTTCAGGCCCGATGTTAAATGGCAACTCCTTAATTGTGATGCCCATCTTGCGTGAAGTTACTTTGCTAATTTCAACGCTGGCACGAACTTTGAATGATCCTTTCCCGGTGGCATATGCCTCGCGCACGCCTTCGGCGCCGACAAGTTCTCCGCCAGTAGGGAAATCTGGTCCAGGAATATGCTTCATCAATTGATTTAGCGTTGCCTTGGGATTATCAATTAGAAACTTAGTAGCAGCGATTACTTCGCCTAAATTATGTGGCGCCATGTTGGTAGCCATACCAACAGCAATTCCGGAACCACCATTTACTAGCAAGTTTGGATAAGCGGCAGGCAATACAAGAGGCTCAAGTAATTGGCCGTCATAGTTTGGACCAAAATCAACAGTGTCTTCATCGGCTTCGGCAACCATTGCCATCGCAGCCTGCGCCAGACGCGCTTCGGTGTAACGCATCGCAGCAGGTCCAGAATCTAGTGAACCAAAGTTTCCGTGTCCATCAATTAGTGGAACCTGCATAGAAAAAGATTGCGCCATGCGAACAAGTGCGTCATAAATTGCAGAGTCACCGTGCGGGTGCAACTTACCCATTACTTCACCGACAACACGCGCACTCTTTACATGGCCACGTTCTGGGCGAAGTCCCATATCGGCCATCTGATGCAAGATGCGACGGTGAACCGGTTTTAAACCATCTCGCGCATCTGGAAGTGCGCGTGAGTAAATAACTGAATATGCATACTCAAGAAAAGACTCAGACATTTCAGATGAAACATCTATATCAACAATCTTGCCAGGATATTCGCCAGGTTTTGGTCCAACTGGCTTCTTAGCCTTGGTCGATGTTGCCGCCTTCTTTACTGTTGACATGCTCGCATTCTGCCAAGTTAAATGGCTAAATCGCGGTACCTACACGCGGTCTGCCACCAACGATTGCAACACATCCGGCTGCTAATTGCGTTCCTGATGTCAGGGCAGCAGTTAAGTCGTGACTTCTGGCATAAGTTGCAATAAATCCCGCTGCAAAACTATCGCCAGCCCCAGTTGTATCCACCACAGATGCAGGAACTGCGGGGACGCTAATTGAATCAAAACCACGCGTCTTGGCAATTGCGCCCAATGATCCGCGTTTGATCACCACGACTTCAGAGTAATCCAACAAATAATCTAAGGCACGCTCCATATCTACCGATCCCGTTAGATATATGGACTCTTCTTCATTTAAGAGAAGAACATTCATCAGTGAGAACCATTGATGCATTTCGGTATCGGATACATCTTTCATCGTGCCAACCGAAGCGGGATCGAAATAAATAGTGATGTTATCTGCCTTGATTTTTTCAATCATCGCCAACACACCTGGGCGAGCTAAAGGATTTAAAAGTGCATATCCAGAAATGTAGACTGCTTGAAATTTCGATAGCTCTGGTAAATCAGAGATAGTCAAACTGGAGTTTGCACCCTTTTCGGGAAACATGGTTCGTTCGCCTGATGAATCAACCAAGATGATAACTACGCCTGATGCTTGACCTGAAATAACTAGTTCTCCGTGTTCAACCCCCAAGGCATCGAAGTCGGCAACGATCGTCGCACCTGCAGGGTCACCGCCGACGTGGCAAATGATTGTGCTGCGCGCATCAGTGCGGGTCAGCCAAGCAGCCACATTACCTGCAGCGCCACCGCTGCCGGTGCTAATGCGACTTGTAGTATCACTGCCGTAGTTAATTTTCTCTGGTGCAACATCTATGCGGACTATGACATCGAGCATCACATCACCGATACAAAGTACTTGTATTGACATCCATTTTCCTTTTGTTTAGTGGTGTTGCTTCGCAACTGCAATATCTGCGGCAAGTGCCGAGTTAGATTTGATTATTTCTATATTGACTGAAAGTGATTCGCCTTGGCTGGTGGTGTGGAAATGCTCTAGCAAGAATGGAGTAACTGCCTTACCAGTAATTCTGGCCTTGCGAGCAGCCGTTAACCCACTCTTGAGAATGGCATCATGGCGCTTGCGATTCATCTCGTGCTTGACTGGATTTGCCACAATCAGCGCGCTCTTATTAGTACGCAGTGCTTCACGCGTTCGAATTATTTTGGCAATTTCAGCTGCGTTTTGCGCACTGTGCTCGATAGTGAAACCAGAATCCGTTAAATAAAAGCCAGGGAAGGAAGTTGTTCTATATCCGACTACGCCGATCGCCAAAGTTTCGAGGCGCTCTAACGTTGCAGCAACATCAAGAATTGATTTAACGCCGGCGCATACAACAGTTATATCTAGTTGTGATAATGCGGTCAGATCTGCAGATTCGTCGAAAGTTTCAGTAGCATCGCGATGTACTCCACCTAAACCACCTGTTGCAAAGATGCGAATTCCGGCTAACGCTGCTAGGTGAGAGGTTGCCGCAACAGTTGTTGCTGCAGACTTTCCAGTTGCAGAAATGATTGCCAGATCGCGACTAGATGCTTTAGCAATGTCGTCACGATTGGCGATTTCCTTAAGTTGGTCATCAGTTAAACCGACATGAACAACGCCATCGAGCACCGCAATTGTTGCGGGCACAGCGCCGTGATCGCGGACAATATCTTCAACTTCGCGAGCCACTTCTAGATTTTGAGGCCGAGGTAAACCATGGCTGATGATCGTGGATTCAAGTGCGACGATCGGGCGACCTTCTGCAAGTGCGGCAGCAACTTCTGGCGATGGTGTAAATGGCATACGGTGGTTCATAACCCCAACCTTACCCATGAGAAGATAACTCCGTGCAACTTTCGCAAATCACTCCATCGCTCTTTGCCAGTCTGGGGTTAGCCGACTTGATCGATCAAATTCAATGCGGACCAAGCCCAGCTGGACGCGAGCTACTTTTCTTAATTGATGGACTGGGCGCAGATGTGGTCGCTAAATATGCGTCTTACATTCCGACGATGACATCTTTAATTAGACATGGCGCTGTTAAAACTTCATTTCCATCAACGACTGCAACAAGTCTGGCAACGCTTACAACTGGCGTAAATCCTGGCGAACACGGAATGCTGGGATATACAGTTCAAGTACCGCGAAGTGGGGGACGAATCTTAAATTCGCTGCGATGGGATGAACGTGTAGACCCAGTAATTTGGCAGCCGATCCCAACACTCTTTGAGCGCGCAGCAGCGAAGAATATAAATGTCACACATGTTGCAGCAAAGCGTTATGAAGACTCTGGTTTTACGCGTGCAGTATTTCGTGGCGCGCAGTACAAGGGCGCTAATACCCATGCAGATTTAGTTATAGAGACAGTGCAAGCGTTGAAAACTACGCCAGCCTTTGTCTATCTATATGTAAATGATTTAGATGTTGCAGGACACAGTGATGGCGTGGGATCTGATAAATGGTTAGCGGCTCTTACTGCTATCGACCAATTAGTTGCAAAATTATTGCAGCAACTGCCACGTCAATCAAGGCTCTGGTTAACGGCTGATCACGGAATGATCAATGTCGGTGAAAAAATTGTGATTGGCCGAGATAATGATTTAGCCACAGATATCGCAACGATTGCGGGCGAACCACGCGCTCGGCATTTATATCTAAGAGATGGGGCAAGCGCAACTGCAATTCAAGAGAGCGCACAACGTTGGCGTGAATTCTTGGGTGCAAAAGCAATTGTCCATACCCGAGAAGAGGCAAAGAATTCCGGTCTCTTCGGTGGCGAAGTTAGTGCGGATGCATCCGATCGCATTGGTGACATAGTTGTAATCGCACAAGGTGATTTAATTTTGATTGACGCCGAACGAGAAAATCAGGAAAGTTCCATGGTGGGCCATCATGGGGGAGATACTGATATAGAAAGCTATGTGCCGCTTTTAACTGCAGTCGTTAATTAGTTTTCAGGTTTACTTTCATCTGTTGGCTTCTGTCCAAACATAATTTCATCCCATGATGGAACCTTGGCGCGCGCGGTAATTCCATCAGCCTTATCTGCAGGTGCTGGAGTCTCGCGAATAGAAACCAAGCGTGGAGTCTCACGGGTTATTTGTGCTTCAAATTCTTCATCAGTTGGATCGTTATCGGGAAGATCATCAAGTGATGATGCAACGCTGCGTATTGGCGCGCTATCGATTCGGATCGGTTCACGTGCTTCTGTTGGAGCGCTAGCTCGTGAAGGATGTTTTGGCTGTGAGTAAATAAGTCCAGGTTCAATACGTCGAGCAGGTGCTTCTTCACCCATAATCCATGATGCGTTCTCATCAAGTGCAGAAATACTGCGACGTTTTCCGTCATAACTAAATTGCGCAACGCCTGAGTTATCGCGGTTTGGATAATGAAGTTCGATCGTCCATGTGCCATCTTCTAGGCGCCAAGTACTCCAATTGAGTGCATCAATGTCAACTCCGCGCGGTGCTAACTTTGAAATCACTAATTCAATAAAAGTTAAGTTATCACGACTGCCATCTTTACCTTCGCGACGAGGGGATAAACCATGTACCTGATCAATAATAAAAATTCGCTCTTGCAAAATAGGGCCAGCAAAACGTTCAACTTTTTCTACCGAGATATTTCCCTCGCGTGCTATTGAATCCATAGTTTCGCCAGCGCGCAGACGGCGTTGCATCTCTTTAACACTCATCGTTTCATTTTCATCGCGAACTGGAACAGCGGTAAGGCGCAGTTGATTTACGGTGGCGCGCAGAATGTCACTAATGCGCAGAGAAAATTCGACACCGTTTTGATCTGTGAGCGCAAGGTGCACCCCATCTGGGGTTTTGCCGGTCAGGCGTAGCTCAGTCATAGGTGTGAGAATAACTGATCAAGTAGGAAATTTGGAGAAGTTGAGCCCTAGACTGCAACTATGTATCAAGATTTGTTAAAACTGGCAGAAAAAACAGGTGCGCAAGCGGCAGCGCTACTAATGAAGCGCCCACCGGCCTTTGAGATTTCATCTAAATCCACGGCTATCGATATTGCCACTCAAATGGATGTCGCAGCCGAAAAATTCATAGTCGATGCGATTCTTGCAGCTCGACCGGATGACGGAATTATCGGCGAAGAAGGTACGGAACGACCAAGTAAATCGGGGATTACCTGGGTGATAGACCCACTCGATGGAACTGTAAATTACGTTTACGGTTTACCGGGCTGGAACGTTTCAATTGCGGCAAAAGATAGCGAAGGTTCAATTGTCGGAGTCGTGACCGCGCCAACAATAAACTCAACATGGACGGCAATGCGTGGCGGTGGCGCTTTTTATAATGGATATAAAATTTCCTGCAATGAACCAATCGAGCTAGACCGAGCGTTAATTTCAACTGGATTTCAATACGATGTTGCCAATCGCTTTTCTCAATTAGAAGATCTTGCAAAAATAGTTCCTATCGCACGCGATGTTCGTCGCAATGGCGCTGCAGCGGTTGATTTCTGCCATGTAGCGATGGGAGCAATTGATGGTTTTTATGAATCCGGATTGAAAGAATGGGATTGGGCGGCTGGCAGTCTGATCGCTCTGGAAGCCGGTGCCAAATTCACCCAACACGGCAGCGCACCGTTACAAACTTCGATCGTCGCTGGGGCAAGCCTGCATGCTCAACTCTGCTCGATTTTGGGAATGTCCGAGTAATTTTCAGGCCCCGGCAGAAGGGGTAAGCGTGAGGGTGGAGGCCGATTTACGCTGGGCGCCCCTTGTGTGGCAAGATACGCAGTCTGCGCGGCAGTTAATGCCACGCTGCAATCGGCTTAAATAAGCATTAAATAGATGAGGACCATACGATGAATATTCTTGATGCAGTTGATGCGAAGTCACTTCGCCACGACATCCCACAATTTCGCGCCGGAGATGAACTAAAAATCCATGTTCGCGTTATTGAAGGTAGCAAGAGCCGTATCCAGGTCTTCCAAGGAATCGTAATTCGCCGTCAGGGCGATGGCGTTCGCGAAACTTTCACAATCCGTAAAGTTTCATATGGCGTCGGAGTAGAACGTACTTTCCCAGTACACACACCAGTTATTGAAAAGATCGAACTTGTAAAGAAGGGCGATGTACGTCGCGCCAAGCTCTACTACTTGCGTGACCTACGTGGTAAGGCTGCCAAGATTCGCGAAAAGCGAAATGGAATCGAAGGTTACGGTGATGGAATTCTTTCAACTCCAGTTGCTGAAGTCATGGAAGAAGTTGTTGTTGAGGCATCAGCTGCTCCTGAAGCGGTTGTCGAAGCTCCAGTAGTGTCCGAACCGATTACGGCCGATGTGGTGGCAGAGGTTCCAGCTCAAGATGTGACAGCAGAAGTTGTATCTGAAGCTGCAGTTGAAGAAACGCCTGCAGCCGAAAATAAACCTGCTGAATAAGTAACACTCTAACCATGCCACGTAAGGGCTCGCTTTTACGCGAGTTACCTATCCTTGTCATAGTTGCGCTCGCAGTCTCACTTGTAATCAAGACTTTTTTGGTGCAGTTCTTTTATATTCCATCAGGATCAATGGAGAACACGCTTCAGATCAACGATCGCGTGGCTGTAAATAAGTTGCCATTTATCGGCAAATCAATTGGACGTGGCGATGTTGTTGTCTTCCGAGATCCAGATAATTGGCTGCCTGAGCACTACGAAATAGATGAGAATAAATACTTAGCCAAGGTTAAAGAAGCTTTCGTTGCCGTTGGAGTACTGCCAAATCCAGCCAAGCAATACTTGGTAAAACGCGCTATTGGTATTGCTGGCGACAAAATTGAATGTTGTTCAAAGAATAAAAAATTAATGATAAACGGTGTAGAAATTAAAGAGCCATATATCTTCTCTGGAAACTCAGCCAGCGATACAAATTTTAACGTCATCATTCCCAATGGCAAGATTTGGGTAATGGGCGATCACCGCGCGGCAAGTGCTGATTCTCGCTTCCACCAAGAAGATATAAATAAGGGAATGGTTCCAACATCTAAAGTAACCGGCAAAGTCGTAGGTATAATTTGGCCGATTAAGAATCTCGGCATTGTTCACTCGTATTCATCTCTGAAGTAAATACGTCGGCAAGAATATGAAAGTTATTGAGTCACTTCTACTTGATGCCGGAATATCACCGCTTGCGGGAGTAGATGAAGCCGGACGCGGAGCATGTGCCGGTCCATTGGTTATCGCATCTGTTGTACTCAGCGATCCATTTGCACCTGAATTGTCCAGAGTTCGCGATTCAAAAGATGTCTCAGAGGCTGAGCGCGAAAAACTTTTTGATCTAGTAATCGATCTTGCCTTAGCGGTCAGTGTAATTATCGTTCCTGCAAAAGAAGTGGATCAACGTGGCGTGCATGCAGCAAATCTTGATGGTATGCGACGCGCGGTGCAGGGCTTATCAGTAATTCCAAATTATGTGCTGACTGATGGATATGCGATCGAAGGCCTTGCCATCCCAAATGTGGCGGTTTGGAAAGGCGATCAAGTCGTTACGTGTATTAGCGCTGCTTCAATTATTGCAAAAGTAACTCGTGATCGAATTATGTGTGAACTCGATACTCAATTTCCAAATTATGGGTTTGCAAAACATAAGGGCTATATCACCAAAGTACACACCGAATCCTTACAAGAGTATGGGCCGTGTATAGAACACCGCCGGTCTTTCGCAAATATTGCATTACTTCTTCAATAATTACACACACCCCTTTTATATAAGGCTTTAGCTGTCGGCGCTGCAACCTAATCTGTGCTTCATGAGTGTATTTTCTGAAGTCGATGCCCGATTAGTTTTATTTTCTGCAATTGAGGGAGGGCAGGTTTTCTGGTCGAGAGAAATCAAAGAAAAAGGAGCAGTAGATGTATATGATCGCCTAATTTCTGATAGTTACGATATAAGGAAGTACGCAAAAGTAATTGCAAAGGCTCGATCGGCTGATTTGAAAGCCATCAAAATGCAGATTTCGCTCTCAAAGGCAGTCTTCTTGACACCCTCATCCGATGGGTGGCCAACATCCCTAAACGATCTTGCTGCTATCCCAATTGGATTGGTGGTCAAAGGTGATGTTGCTGCTTTATCGCAACGAAGCTTGGCAATTGTCGGAACTCGCAATCCAACTTCATACGGGATGCGGATTGCAGGGGAATTCGCTGCGGGCTTCGTTGATCGCGAATGGAACATCATTAGCGGTGGCGCATACGGAATTGATTCGGCTGCTCATAAAGGCGCGCTAATTGCCGAAGGCCAAACTGTTGCAGTTCTTGCAACGGGTATTGATGTGGCCTATCCCGCGGGCAATGTAAGACTCTTCGCCGAAATCGCAGATAATGGCGCCCTTGTCTCAGAAGTTTTGCCGGGTTCGCACGCAATTCCGGTTCGATTCTTAAATCGCAATCGCATTATCGCCGCGTTATCTCAGGCGACCTTGGTGGTGGAAGCAGCCTTTCGTTCTGGTTCTCTTCGAACCGCGCGCGATGCCGCCGAACTATTGCGACCAGTGATGGCAATTCCTGGACCAATTAACGCACCGACATCTGAAGGGTGTCATCGCTTAATCGGTGAACGCGCTGCTGAGATTGTTACTTCTGTTTCTGATGCAATCGAGTTAATCAGCGCGCTTTAGGTAATGCCTGCAACAAGTGAGAGAATAAGGGCATGAGTGAATTCCGTTCGGGCTTTGTCGCAATTGTCGGGCGCCCAAACACTGGAAAATCAACTCTCATCAACGCACTTGTTGGAAGTAAAATTTCAATTACATCTCCACACCCAAATACCACGCGTCATGCCATTCGTGGCATTGTAAATCAGCCAACGTTTCAGGCTGTACTCGTTGATACTCCGGGTATTCACAAACCAAAGACTTTGCTCGGCCACCGACTAAACGCAGTTGTTGGCGAGAGTATGGACTCAGTCGATATTATGATGATGTGTTTGCCGGCTGATGAGACATCCGGTGCGGGAGATGTTTTCTTAGCGCAAGAAATTGCTAAGCATCCGCGCGCTAAGAAATTTGCGCTGGTAACTAAGACCGATTTAATTACCAAAGAGAAACTGGCTCTGCGTTTAGTCGGCGTAAACGACTTAGCAAAAGGTTTTACTTGGGATGAGATCGTCCCAATATCCGCGGCAATTCATTCCCAGATTGATTTGCTGGCGCAACTAATTGGTAAGGCGCTACCGATAGGCCATGCTTTCTATCCTGAGGATATGACTAGCGACCAAAATCAGGAACAGGTGATCTGCGAGTTAATTCGTGAGGCGGCTATGCGTGATGCGCGTGAAGAGCTGCCACATTCGATTATGGTCACAATTGATGAAATGGCCGAGCGCGAAAAAACTGGTTCACGTCCATTCTTTGATATCCATGCCACGATTCACGTAGAGCGCGACTCACAAACTGGAATCATTTTGGGCCATAAAGGTGAGCGTCTAAAAGATATTGGAATGCGTGCCCGCGCAGATATCGAACGAGAAATTGGAGCGAGAATTTTCCTGGGTCTACACGTTAAAGTTTCTAAAGAGTGGCAGCGCGATCCTAAGTTATTACAACGCCTAGGATTTGGCGAAAACTAAACGCTAGTTTTGCGGCTTGCTAAGAATGAGCCGATTAACACCAGTGGAAGTCCTACGATGATTCCTATCGTCAGTGGTTCTCTCAATATTAAAACGCCTAATACAACGGCGAATGCGGTATTCATATAAGTAACCAGAGACGCACGAGCAGGCCCGATCTCTGCCATAACGGTGAAAAAGATAGCGAAAGCGATACCGGTTGAAAATACTCCAAGTGCGATGACACAATAAATCGCGGTCGTCGAAACTGGGCGATCTGGCCAGAGAAGAAATAGCGCTGGAGAATAAAAAATGGCAGTCATTGCCATAGCGATTCCATTTATTGCCACGCCAGATACCCCAGGCATTTTACGCGTTATATAAATAACAGCGTAGGCATAACCCAATGAGGCACCCAGCATCATCAAAATCGCAATTGGATTTGATGAACCGGTAAGACTTTCAATTCCAACTAATAGAAAAACGCCTAAGAATCCAACTCCAATACCGAATAATCGCTTTGGTTGCCATACCGATTTATCACCATGCCAAGATGTAATCAGTGTAGAAAAGATTGGTACCGAAGCAACCAGCAATCCTGCCAAACCAGATGAGATTGATTGCTCAGCAGTTCCAATTAATATCCATGGGATTACCATTTCAAAAAGAGCATAGACCGCGATGTATTTCCAGCCCTTAATAGCGATGAAGAATGACTTGTCATGGAGCGCTATCGGAATCAAAATCAGCGCGCCGATGAATACGCGCATGAAGACGACTATTGCGGGGGAGAAACCAGTTTCAGGATCAACGGCTACCCGAATGAATAAGTAAGGAATGCCCCAAAGAAAGCCCGCCAAGATAAAGAGAACCAGATTGCGGTGTGACATTACTGAAATATACTCAATTAGAAAGTAATCTCCTAATTTCCTTAGCACAAAAATCGATAGCTTGTGGTGAACTTGGAGTCGCAACAACGTTGGCAAAAAATCCATGAATCATTCCTGGAAATTCGTGATAAACAACACCTACTCCATCTGACTGCAACTTCTTCACGTAATCTTCAGAATCAGATATCAAAGGATCATATTGGGCGGTAATGATGATTGCGGGAGCCAGATTCTTAAATGATTTAGCGGTCGCAGGTACGGCATAGGGATTTTGATCGAAATCTGTTCCTTGTAGATATTGATCCCAGAACCATTGCATCGCTTGCGTCGTTAACCCATATTCAGTTGCATACTCAATGTATGACTTAGTCGTGAAATCACGAGCCGTGCACGGATATACCAACATTTGATAGGCAACTTTTAAATTTAGATCTCTAGCCTTTAGGGCAACTGCGGCCGCTAAATTACCACCAGCGCTATCGCCTGCGACGCCAATCAAATTTGCATCTATTCCAAATACTTCTGCGTGACTCTGTACGTATTGCAAAGTCGCAAAACAATCATCAAATGGAGTTGGGAAGGGGTGTTCCGGTGATTTTTGATAATTAACGCTGATGATTACCGAACCGCTTTGATTTGCTAAGCGATGTAGCGCTGCATCGTAGATGTCTAGAAAATTTAAGACCCATCCGCCACCGTGAAAATAAATTAGAGCCGGTGAATTCTTATCTTCGGTAG
Organism: Candidatus Planktophila sp.; assembly: GCA_009691135.1. GTDB lineage: Bacteria > Actinomycetota > Actinomycetes > Nanopelagicales > Nanopelagicaceae > Planktophila. Next base: position 84,138 of record SHVF01000001.1, on the reverse strand, counting down.
GGCGATAAATACGGACCGGCAGATCAGCGGTCAGCCCCGGAATGAAGCGATTTTCCACTGAAAGAATTGGTTCGGCAGGTCCGGCAAAAGCGACTTTTGCCTGTGTTTGTTCACGAATTACCGAAACAGGTGCCTGCCAAACTTGGGCAAGTCCGGCTGCCTTTTGATCGCTAAGTTGCTTAACTATTTCTGGGGCGAGTGTCATTTATTTCCAAGTCTGAGTTTGATCGCGCAAGGTGCGATAACGAGCAATCACATCTGGCGTTGCAGCGGTGCTTACTTTTTCAATCTTTCCTAAATCCCAAATTGGAGCTGCATCTCCTCCCAATAGTGCCCATGCCGCTTGTCGAGCCGCGCCATTTGCAACGTATTCACCGGCAGGCGGCACTAATACTTCGCGACCGAAAAGTGCGGCAGCAATCTTTGAGACAGCTGGATTCTTAGCAGCCCCGCCAATTAAAATAATGCGCTTTACATTAACCCCCAATTTTTCAAGTGCATCCACCGCGTCCACTAAACCGCAGAGCATTCCTTCGACCATGGCGCGTGCGATATCTGCAGGATTAGAGTTATTTAGATTCATCCCGCTAAATACACCGGTTGCAGTTGGACGATTAGGTGTGCGCTCTCCCTCAAAGTAAGGCAGAAGCGATAAACCATTTGCGCCAGCTTTGGCAGTAAGTGCGAGCGATCCAACTTCATCATGTGTTTTTCCAAGGATGCGAGTTGCCGCATCAAGTATTCGCGCAGCGTTGAGCGTGCAGACCAGCGGCAAGTAGCGTCCAGTTGCATCTGCAAAACCTGCAACTTGGCCAGATGCATCATGAGTTGGTATGTCAGAGACTGCAAATGCCGTTCCGCTGGTGCCGAGTGAAACAACAACATCGCCCGGTTGGGCTTGGATACCAAGTGCGGCTGCGGCATTATCTCCAGCACCCGGTGCAATAGGTACTCCACTTTGAGTTGTCCCACCAAATTCTGCTGGGCTGATTATTTTGGGCAGAATAATTTCGCGATCTGTTCGAAGTGCACGCGCCAAAATATCGCGTCGGTATTGCGATGAAGTTGGATCAAAGTAACCGGTGCCTGAAGCCTCACTGCGATCGGAAAATAACTTTTCAAAATCTAGCGCCTGAGCTTGATTATGTTGTAACTGCCAAGATAGCCAATCATGAGGCAGGGCAACTGCTGCAACTTTGTCAGCGTTCGCTTTCTCGCTATCGGCCAACCAACGCAATTTTGTTGCAGTAAATGATGCAACCAATACTGAACCAACTTGTTTAGCAATTTCGGCAGCACCACCTAGTTCTTTATTTAATGCAGTTGCAGCATCGGCCGAACGAGTGTCATTCCAAAGCAACGCATCACGGATTACTGCACCTTGAGAATCGAGTGCCACCATCCCATGCTGCTGTCCGCCAATTGAGATTGCGGCAACGTCATCTAATCCACCAGCGGCAGCAATTGCGGTATCTAAAGCGCTAATCCAATGCGCGGGCGCAACTTCTGTGCCATCGGGGTGGATGGCACGACCTTCACGTACTAACTGGCCAGTAGCGGCGTCTCGAATTACGACCTTGCAAGATTGAGTTGATGAATCCACACCCGCGACGAGTTTTAAATTATCCATGGGGCAAGGCTAGACTGTGTCTGTCAACGTTGACCACTTTTTATGATCTTTTAGTTCCATCCAAGATCTTAGATTTCATAACTTTTGAACTGGAGTTTTCATGCGTATTGGCGTCCTTACAGGTGGCGGAGATTGCCCTGGTCTTAACGCGGTTATCCGCGCAGTTGTTCGTAAAGGTGTAAAGGAATATGGTCACGAATTTGTTGGCTTCCGCGATGGCTGGAAAGGCCCGCTAGAGAATTACACAATGGAGCTCAACCTCGAGACAACTCGCGGTATCTTGCCTCGTGGTGGAACCATCCTTGGTTCATCTCGTACCAATCCTTTTAAGATCGAAAATGGCGTAGAACGTATAAAGCAGAACTTGACTGATCAAGGCATCGATGCACTGATTGCAATTGGTGGCGAAGACACACTTGGCGTTGCTACCAAACTTGATGCTCTTGGCGTAAAAGTTATTGGTGTTCCAAAGACAATCGATAACGATCTCAACAACACCGATTACACATTCGGTTTTGATACTTCAGTAAACATTGCGGTCGAAGCGATTGATCGCTTGCATACAACGGCCGAATCACATCACCGTGCACTTATCGTTGAAGTAATGGGCCGCCATGCTGGTTGGATCGCACTTCACTCAGGTATCGCAGGTGGGGCAGCATGTATTTTGATTCCAGAAGTTAAATTCTCCGTGGACAAAGTCTGCGAATGGGTTGAATCACGCTTTAAGAGCGGTTACGCACCGATCATCGTTATTGCAGAAGGTGCGATTCCTCAAGATGGCGACATGATCACTAAGGATTCAGAACTCGATGCATTCGGTCACGTAAAACTTTCCGGAATCGGCGAATGGCTTGCCAAGCAGATCGAAGAGAAGACCGGCAAAGAAGCTCGCACATCAGTACTCGGTCACATTCAACGCGGCGGAACGCCAAGTGCCTTCGACCGCGTACTTGCTACTCGCTTTGGCTTGCAGGCAATTACTGCAGCGTCTGAAGGAGACTGGGGCAAGATGGTTGCACTTCACGGTACAGATATTGTTCGCGTTCCATTGGCTAGCGCCACCGAGAAGTTAAAGACTGTCCCGATCGAGCGTTACAAGGAGTCGGAGATCTTCTTCGGATAATTCTCACCCGAGAATCTATCTGAGCAAACTACCCTTACCCTCATGACTACTTCACTAGAGAACCTCTTTACCCCTGGGCTAGTTGCGGCGCAACAACCGCAATGGCCGGGAGGCGTTGATGGCGAAAGTGTAAAGAAAGCAGTCGCAGATCTAAAATCTTTTCCACCACTTGTCTTTGCTGGTGAATGTGATGTTCTAAAAGCAAAAGTTGCCGAAGCGGCAGCGGGTCGAGCATTTTGGTTACAAGGTGGAGATTGCGCCGAAACATTTGCAGCCGCTACTGCTGATTCAATTCGCAATCGTATTAAGACAATTTTGCAGATGGCAGCGGTTCTGCAGTACCACTCAAGCTTGCCGGTTGTAAAAGTTGGGCGCATGGCAGGGCAATTTGCTAAGCCACGCTCAAATGATTTTGAAACTCGCGGAGCTGTCACACTTCCGGCTTACCGCGGGGATGCAGTTAATGATCTGGAATTTACTGAATCCTCTCGCACACCAGACCCACAAAGAATGGTGCGCGTCTACAACACATCAGCGGCAACCCTTAACTTGGTACGCGCATTCACTCAAGGTGGCTTTGCAGATCTTCGCCAAGTCCACGAGTGGAACAAAGGCTTTATTCGCGATTCATCTGTTGGCGATCGCTACGAACAAATGGCACGCGAAATTGGACGTGCGCTAGATTTTATGAAGTCAGCAGGGGTAAATCCTGATTCATTTAAGTCAGTTGATTTCTATTCCAGCCACGAAGCTCTAATTATGGAATACGAAAAAGCACTTACACGTATCGATTCACGTACACAATTGCCTTACGATGTTTCTGCACACTTCCTATGGATAGGTGAACGTACTCGTCAATTAGATGGTGCTCATGTTGATTTCGCTTCTAAGGTTCGCAATCCAATTGGCGTAAAGCTAGGACCAAAGTCAACTGTTGATGATGCACTCGCTTTAATTGATCGTCTCGATCCTGATCGCGAACCAGGTCGCTTAACTTTTATCACTCGTATGGGTGCTGGCAAGATTCGCGAAGCCCTGCCAGCACTAGTTGATGGCGTAACCAAATCAGGTGCGCAAGTACTTTGGGTCTGCGACCCAATGCATGGAAATACTTTTGAGACGGCAACTGGCTATAAGACTCGGCGCTTTGATGATGTCATGGATGAAGTTAAAGGTTTCTTTGAAGTTCATAAAGGCCTTGGTACTCATCCTGGTGGAATCCATATCGAGCTAACTGGTGATGATGTTACTGAGTGCCTTGGTGGTGGCGAACAGATCTCTGAAGCTGACCTAGCAACTCGCTATGAGAGCGCCTGCGATCCGCGTCTAAATCATTCGCAATCGCTAGAACTCGCCTTTTTAGTTGCCGAAATGTTGCGCGATCGCTAATTTAGTATCGTGCCACTGCTTCTATCTTCCCTAAAGACTCCGGTCGGCACGCTAAATCTTTTGGCTGATGAGCAAATACTAATTGGCGCAAATTTCTCCACTTTGTCGGAATTAGGCACAACACGAGATGCCAAGGCCGTTAAGAGGATTCCAATAATTACAGATTTAATTTCTGATTACTTTGATGGTGATTTGGAGGCGCTAAATGGTATTCAAGTCCGTCAAGACGGTGCGGTTTTTTCACAGTCAGCATGGAAGGCGATGCGCAAAGTAAGGGCAGGCAAAACTCTTTCTTACGCCGATTTAGCAGATCGCGCAGGTTCACCTGCAGCAGTGCGTGCAGCAGGAAGTGCGTGTGCAAAGAACGCAATTGTTCTAGTCATACCGTGCCACCGCATCGTTAAAACTGGGGGAGCGCTCGGCAACTATGCCTATGGTTTAAATAAGAAAGAGTGGCTATTGCGCCACGAGGGCGCGCTTTAATATTTCAATAGCTTGTGCGCATTGCGCGTCATCAAAGTCCAAATGAGTTACCAGACGCGCATATTTAGGACCGAGTGCGCTAATCCAAAGTCCCGCATCTTTTGTGCGAGCGGCTAGTTCGGCAGCCGTCATGGGCAAAGCGCTTAAATCAAGCCCGACAATATTTGTTTCAACGGTATTTGGATCGATAAGTGAAGCATCAACTGATGCAATAGCGATAGCGATCTCTTTAGCGCGGCGGTGGTCCTCTGTTAGTCGCAAAATATTGTTATCTAGGGCGTAATGCGCGGCGCCCGCGAGCAAACCAACTTGGCGCATTCCGGCGCCATAACGTTTACGCCAAATTCGCGCTTTTGATACTCGATCTTTTGTGCTGAGCATGACCGAGCCAATTGGAGCGCCTAAGCCCTTTGATAAACAAACGCTGATGGTCTCAAAGTATTTTCCGTACTCATTTAAGGCAACACCACTTGCAACGTGGGCATTCCAGATTCGAGCGCCATCTAAATGCAGCGCAAGGCCTAATTCATCAGCGCCTTTACGAAGAGCTTTAATTTCATCAAGTGGTTGGACGGTTCCGCCACCAAAGTTATGGGTATTTTCAACTGCGATAGCAGTAGTTGAGACTAAATATGGCCCTGAGTTGGGACGAGCGATATCTAGCGCATCGGATGCAATGAGCAGACCGTTCTTAGCTGGCCAAGTGCGGGTTGTGATTCCACTAAATACTGCAGCGGCGCCCAATTCGGCGCGGACGATATGTGAATTAGTTTCAGCTATCAATTCTTCTCCAGGAGCAACCAACATACGAATTGCCAATTGATTTGCTAGTGATCCAGTAGGTGTAAATACGCCTGCTTCTTTACCAAACATTTCCGCGACACGTTCTTCAAGTGAATTAACTGTTGGGTCATCACCGTATACGTCATCGCCTACTGGAGCAGATGCCATCGCCTCACGCATCGCTTGAGATGGACGAGTTACGGTGTCCGAACGTAAATCAATCGGAGAAGTCATTGCGCAAGCCTCTCATGCTTCTTTCATTACTATCAAATACATCGCTAGAACCACCATGGCGCCACCGATTAATACTTGCAGAGTAAGTGACTCTCCACCGAAGAGAACTGCAAAGAGTGCGGCAAAAACAACTTCCATAGTCAAAATAACTGCCACTTTAGTTGAGGTCATATGAGCCTGCGACCAGGTTTGCACGATAAATGCGACGGCGGTGCAGATGATTGCTGTAAATATAACAACGCCCCAAACTCCGGCATCAGGCGGTGTTTCATAACCTTGGCCAAGTGCGATTACACCTGTGAGAAGTCCACAGATTGCCAATTGAACAATGGTTAGAGCGTAGGTATCTAACCCAAAACTCCACTTACTCAACGCAATAATGTGAGCGGCAAAAGCAATTGCGCAGAAGAACACTAGCGCTTCACCAATTCCAAATGACCAACCGCGCAAAGAAAGCAAGGCTAAGCCAACAGTGCCAAGTGCAACGCAACTCCAGGTAAATTTGGTGATTCTCTCTTTCAAGAAGAGTGCTGCGATTAACGGTGTTAAGACAACGTAAAGTCCAGTTACAAATCCGGTGACTGCGGCGCCAGTCCGTGCCAGCCCTAAGGTCTGGAAGATATAACCAGAACCTAAGAAGAGTCCGGCCAGCGCTCCCTTTAAGACTAGATCGCGATTTAGTTTCTTAAGAACGCTAGGTCGAAGTGCCACCATGGCAATCACTGCGATAAAAAAACGAGTTGCGAGAAAACTATTTACTGATTGTCGTTCGATGGCCGGTTTCATCAAAACGAAAGATGCGCCCCAAGCCGCAGAGACCGCCAATAGCGCCCATGGCGCCAGGCGCAACTGCATCTGGTGACGTGCATTCATCCGCGCAACTTCTTTAATAACTCAACTTCTTTGCCATGTTCTGGCTCCATTCCCGGTGTTTCCAAAATCAACGGTGCGTTGGCAACAGCTGGATGCTTAAGAAGTTCCTTAAATGGATCAACTCCGATAAAACCATCGCCGATATTTTGATGACGATCCTTTAGTGCGCCACATACATCCATTGAATCATTGGCATGAATTAATTGGATACGTTCTGCGCCAGCGACTTCAACAAGTAGGTCAAGAGTTTCCTTCATCCCGCCTTTTTTAGCGATGTCATGACCTGCAGCAAATACGTGGCAGGTATCAAGGCAGATGCCAACTTTGGGGTGATATTCGAGAGCCTTTAGGTAATATTCCAAATCTTCTAAGCGCTTAACCAGTGATTGACCTTGGCCAGCAGTTGGTTCAAGCAACAACATAGGCGCATCATCAGGCAGAGCGTTAAGAATCGGCATCATCCCTTTGTGGATCTGCTTCCAAGCTTTTTCTATAAAGTCTTCATTAACGGCAGAACCGGTATGCACGACAACGCCGAGTGCTCCAATTTCCTTGCCGCGCTTTAGCGAATATTGAGTCGATGCCAACGAATTTAGATAAGTTGCTTCGGTTGGTGAGCCTAAGTTAATTAGAAAAGGTGCATGCACATAAACTTCTATATCTAGCCCTGTTGCTTTCTCGCGAAAAATGGCATCGGCATCGTGGTTGGTCTCAGGCATCGCCCAACCGCGTGGATTAGATGTGAATACTTGAATCGCTTCAGCGCAAATAGTCTCGGCGTAGGCGATAGAACGTTTTGCCATACCGCCGCTTGTCGGCGTATGTGCGCCGATGCGCGGTGACGTTTTTGGCATTTGCTTACCCTACTGTGATCGTCACCGTGCTGCCACGTTTAACCTTTGTGCCGACCTTGGGCGAGATATTTGTTACCGCCTTGACCTTCTTAACGCCAATTTTCTTCACTACAATTTTTAGCTCTAGATCAGTCAGCGCCGCACGAGCCTTGGCTTCGGTTAGCGAGAAGACATTTGGAATAAATACATACTGTGATCCCTTAGAAACGGTCAAAGTAATCTTGGCGCCCTTAGCAAGTGGTGCACCGCCAGATGGGACTTGTGAAATTACCGCACCAGCCAAAACGCTCTCACTAAATTGATCAACCGTCTCTACATCAAATCCACCTTCGGTAAGTTCATTTAGCGCTTGGTCTGCAGATTCTCCAACGTATGACGTCACATCAATTGTTTCGATGCCTTTGCTAATTAATAAATTAACCACAGCGTCACGTTTGACTTTTTTACCCGCAGCAGGGGATGATGAAATAACAAATCCCTTAGGGGTTTGATCGTTAAATACTTCAGTTAAATCTCCAACTTTGATTGGTGATTTTGCCAGCAAATTAACTGCTGCCTCTGGCGTTAGTCCAACAAGTGCTGGGATCAAATAACGTTCAGCGCCCTTAGAGATGACCGCTTTGACTTGTCCTCCAGCATCGACTTTGCCGCCACCTGCTGGATCAGATTCAATAATCTGCCCATCTGAGATCTCTTCATCAAAACGTTTTTCGGAGATTACTAACGTTAATCCCAGTGGCGAAAGGGCGCTTAACGCTTCTTCTTGCGTGGCACCGACAATTGATGGAACAACGACTTTGGATCCTGGCCCAACCAGTGCATACCAACCAAAGATGCCAAGTGCGATCGCCAAACCTGCGGCTATATAGCGATTGCGGCGAACCCGCTTACTTATCTTTTTGCGCTTGCGAATCTGCGCAGTGCTCTCTTTACCCTCTGCCTTGGAATTCTCTCTAGTATTTTCGCGCTTACTTATCGCCACAGTCTGTTCCTTTTCAATTCGCGCTCTCTCGCGCCGGTTAGATTTCTTTGATGCAGGGCGCATCGGAGCAATTGGTATATCTAGTTCCAGGCTTAGCTGTTTCTGATTGGGATCTAGCGCTTGGGCAATCAAAGTAAGTGATTGATGAAATTCACTGGCATCACGAGGGCGCGCATCTGGATCAGAATTTGTAGCGCGGTAAATTAACTGATCAAGCTCTGGCGGTATTCCCGCTCGCTTGGTACTCATCAGAGGAACGCGCTCATTAACGTGCATGTATGCGATCTGGATTGGCTCTTCGCCGGCATATGGTTTTTCGCCCGTAAAAATTTCAAAGGCGGTAATTGCAGCAGAGTAAACATCACTTCGTGCATCAGCGATACCACGTTGGACTTGTTCGGGGGATAGATATGAGACGCTTCCCAATACGATGCTGGATTCGGCCGTCATTGTTGTTCCGAGTAGAGGACCTTTGGCTAACCCAAAGTCAGCAATTTTGATTCGCCCTTCTTTGGAAATCAAAATATTGTCAGGTTTGATATCGCGGTGCACAATTCCCAATTTGTGAGCGGCAGATAACGCACTTAAAACTGGTAACAAGAATTGAATTCCACTTACAACGGATAAAGCCCCTTGTTCATTCAAATATTCGCGAAGAGTATGACCTTGCACCAATTCCATTACAAGAAAAACTGCTGGTGTGCCGTTTTGATTCCAACCTTGATCTTGCACTGAGACAATATTTGGATGCGAAAGGGCAGCCGACGCTTTTGCCTCTCGGATAAATCTTTCAACGAATTGTTCATCTTGCGCAAGGTGCGGATGCATAATTTTTACCGCAACTTTTCGATCTAGGCGGGTATCAAGGCCTTCGTAAATTGTGGCCATGCCGCCGGATGCCATGTGGCGGATGAGCTGATATCGCCCATCAATTAGCTCGCCAGTTAGGTCAGACATATCTGTAATTTTATGTAGTTAAAATGAAATCAGCCTTTTCGCGCGTTGAGTGTTGTGAGAAATATTGTTGCTGTGTGTCAAGCCATTTTTGGATTTGAATTCTCACCCCTGGGCCATCTCGGTCTATTACCCGCTGCGCTCCGATTTCAGGGTCAATATCTATCCAAATTAGAGCGGCAAATTGATCTTGCAACGATTTATCGCCACTTCCTACACCTTCCAGAATTAGTAGATCTGCGGGTGCAATTACTTCAGGTGGATCAAATGAAGATGTGGCCCAGTTGTAACGAGATAATTTTGCAGGCTCTTGGCTTTGATGTTGGACTGATAAATAATGCAAAAATTGAGTCAAATCATCGGTTAAGGCGTTCTCCCAGCCGTCATACAAGTCATCCATGTGAATGACATTTACCGACATTTTCGGTGAGAGAGCCAAGAAAATTTCATGAGCCAACGTTGTCTTACCCGCGCCAGCGGGACCATCAATTGCTATGACGGGATGGTTTTTTTGGCTACAGAGATCTAAGAGCGCTGCGATGAGCTGCATACCATTTACTCCATCCCATAGCTGCTAAAGCGGTAAATGCAGCATAGAGCAGAGATGTGAAAGGCAGATCTTGCCAAGCGTAGAGTGCGACATAACCAGCATCGACAATTAACCACAGCACCCAAGTTTCATACTTTTCATAGACCATCAGAATCTGAGCACTTAAACTTCCAAAGAATAAAATAGCATCAGCGTAAGTGGATGCAGCGCCCATTGATTTTAAAACAGGTGCTAGCGCCAAAGTTGCAACGATGATTGCGGCAAATATAAAGATCCGATGCTTATTCTTAAGCGCTCCCGGTCGTGCACCCGTTGGCTCCCAACCAAACCATCCCAAAATTGCGGCCACGATAAAGACTATTTGCAAGGCGGCGCTGGCGTAGAGCTCCCATTGAATGAAAAGTATTCCGTATAGAACTGAACTCAGCGCCCACCATGGCCAAGTTATTCGCTTACCAGTTATGCCAAGTGCCACACCAATAAAGGAAGCGACCAGTGCGATAAATTCTAGATATGAAAGATCGTAACCTAGAATGGATACTAAAGTTCCGGAGAGAAAGTTGTAAATAGATGTCATGGACAAACCTTTCCGCATCCGCATTACCGGATGGGTCAAGCGGTCGATCTGAATTTCAGATCCTCTCAGCCGTGTGAGCGGCTCCCGCATTGGAAACTCTAGCGGATTCGGGCCAAAACTGCGTCTATGTAAGCGCGCCCGGCCACACGTGCGCGGCGAGCCGTAGAAGTCTTGGCTCGCTTATTAAATATGTCGTAACCAATTTTTTCTACCTCATCAACGATTCCACAGTACAACTCACTTGCTGCGCGAATACAAGGTTGGCTGGTCTTATCAAGGAGTGCAATCCCGGGTTCTGCCGCCTTCTGTAACGCCCGTACACGAGCAATCTGAAACTTTAGGGCGCTGATGATTTGTGGGGTAAGAATTCGTGCGCGCAACATCTCAGGTGTCACGCCAGATTTGGCTAACTCATCTAGCGGCAGATAAATACGTCCACGATCTAAATCCTCTGCAACATCGCGAATAAAATTGGCTAGTTGAAAGGCAACGCCCAGGTCCTTGGCAGCAGATAAAGAATTCACGGCATCCCCGCCCAGAATTGGCACCATTTCCAGGCCAATGACAGCTGCTGAGCCGTAAACGTATTCGTATAGATCATCGAAAGTTTTATATTCGGTAACAGTTAAATCCATCTCCATCGAATGAAGAAAATCAACAAAATGCTGGTGCGGAATATCAAAGCGCTGCACGGTATCGATTAGCGCTTTACCAACTGCGTCGCTGGTAGATCCTGATTTAAGTCCAGCGAGAACTTCAGCGCCCCATTCGCGGAGTACTTTTGTTTTCTCATCGGGGGAGAGAGTCGAGGATAAATCATCAACAATTTCATCGGCATAGCGAGCAAAACCATATAGGGCGTGAACGAATGGACGTTTTTTTGCTGGTAAGAGAAGCGTTGCTAGGTAATAAGTCTTACCGTGCAGCGAATTTAGCCTTTTGCATTCTTCATATGAAGCGCGAAGTTCCGGATCAAAGATCCCGGCCGCATTTAACTCGCTCACTTATTTAACCGGACCCACGATTCGCTCAGCGGCTAAGCGACCAGAAATCAAAACCATCGGAACGCCAACACCAGGTTGGGTTCCGGATCCGGCAAAGACCACATTCTCAAAACCTGCTGCAATATTTTTTGGGCGAAAGGGTCCGGTCTGGAAGAAAGTATGCGCACTAGCAAATGGTGCGCCCTGTTCCATGCCTCGGTCCTGCCAATCAAGGGGCGTGGTCATGACTTCAGTTTCAATGGAGTCACTCAGGCCGGTATACCCGCGATCTTCCAGAGTCTTAATCATGTGATCGCGATATGGGCGCGCCTGCGTCTTCCAATCAATATCGGCACTTAAATTCGGCGTTGGATAGAGAATGTAATAAATCTCTTTGCCTGCCGGTGCGAGTGCTGGATCATCTTTAGTTGGAATTGTTACAAGCACAGATGGGTCTGACATCAAAGTTTTTTCCTTGATTAACTCATCAAAGATGCCATCCCAAGATTTTCCAAAGTGGATGTTGTGGTGGGCAACGTGGTCATATTTCTTGGAAGAGCCGACCAATAAAGTGGCACAAGATGGCGAGTACTTCAAGCGTTTTACCGAAAGTGGCGTCTTGCCCAATAAATCGCGCCAAACCACTGGCAGATCTGGGTTCATTACGACAACATCGCATTCGATGCGTTCACCGGTATCGGTTATGACTGCCTTGGCGCGGCTGTTTTCAACTTCCAAGCGAGTAACTGAAGTGCTGTATTTAAATGTAACGCCATGCTTTTGCGCTGCTGCGGCAAGTGCGCGAGGAACCGCGTGCATTCCACCCTTCGGGAAGAAGACTCCGTTTACTGAATCCATGTAAGCGATAACCGCGTAAATTGCCAAGGCTTGTTGTGGACTAACTCCGGCATACATCGCTTGGAATGAATAAACTTTTTGCAAGCGCGGATCTTTTAAGAATTGATTTACTTTCGGTGAGAGTCTTCTAAATCCACCTAGTGCGATCAAACGTGCCAGGTTTGGGGTTAGCAAGTTAAGTGGAGAATCAATATTGCGATCAATGAAGTCATTCATCTCGTACTTGTATAACTTGGTAACAAATTCAACATATCTGCGATAACCCAGCGCTTCTTCTGCACTCACCGTGCGACGGATCTCTTCTTCCATCTCGGCGGTATTGGCGTGCACATCAATCTGTGAACCATCGTGATAAAAAGCGCGATAAAGAGGTTTAAGTGGTGAAAGTTCCAGCCAGTCTTTCATATCTTCACCGACGCAACTAAAGGCATCTTGAATTAGCGAAGGCATAGTCAAAACTGAAGGTCCAGTATCAAATGAGAAGCCATCTTTTTCGAGCAGACCATTGCGCCCGCCTGGAACACTCTCGCGTTCGATGACAGTTACTTTGCGCCCCGCACCTGCTAAACGAAGTGCGGCACTTAGCCCAGCAAGACCTGCACCGACGACGACAACATGATCGGTTGGTCCTTTTACTCTGGCTGGCATTTAATGGCTCCTACGGATTGCAGTTGTTGCGAGCTCAGTCAGTAACTCACGGGCTGAAGGGTTAATTTCAGCAGAGTTTGCCGCAGTTAGCGCGTTGGAAAGCAAGCCCTCGATGAGATCTTCGACATCTTTAACAGCGCCAGTTGCTGTGATTAGTCCGCGAATTTCATCAATCTGATCAGAGGTTAAATCCTCGCGACCGAGTGCTGCGGTTATCTTGGCCGAAGCCTGTTGGTCTGCGCGCTCTAGAGTCATCGCCATCAGCACAGTTCGTTTGCCTTCGCGAATATCATCACCGGCTGGCTTGCCAGTAACCGATGGGTCACCGAAGATGCCCAGGATGTCATCACGAAGCTGGAATGCTTCACCGAGCGGTAGACCGTAGGCACTTAAGACATTTATTAATTGGGATCTTTCATTGGGACTAGTGATGGCCAGTGAAGCACCTAGATGAAGTGGTCGCTCGATTGTGTATTTTCCGGATTTATAACGCGCGATGCGCAGTGAGCGATCAACACTGGGAGTTTTCTCACCAGCTTCGCGAACATCTAAATATTGACCAGCCATTAATTCGATGCGCATCTCATCGTGCACCGAAAGTGCAGATAAAAGCGCCGAATCGGAAACACCTGATGTGTGAAGCAAGTGATCAGACCAAACTAGCGCTAGATCTCCGAGCAATACCGCGGCGGCTTCACCAAATTGATCTGCTAATCCATTCATCGCCTCAGATTGGTGCAAATTTTCGAAGTGGCGATGTATCGCTGGTTTGCCGCGGCGCGTATCCGAGCGATCCATTAAGTCATCATGAATTAGCGCGCATGCTTGTAATAATTCCAAACTTGTGAAAGCGCGAATATCTGCAGCCGTTGCAACTTTGCCGGTTGCGGCGAACCCGGCATATGCAAATAGCGGTCGCAACCTTTTGCCACCTTCGAGCAGGAAAGATTCGAGAGCATCACAAACCGGAATTAATTCAGAGCCGATGCCACTTAGGTATTCGCGCTGCAAGGTTAAATATGAGGTCAGTTCGCTATGAACCTGCTCACGCACTTGAAGGAGCGTGCCACGCGCATCATTAACCACGGCGCAACGGTACCCTGACCGCATGGAGATGCGTATGACTGGAATTGGCGAGAGCGTCACGTACTCCTTTGAATTCTTCCCACCGAAGGATCAAGAGGGGGAAGATCGCCTCTGGAGCGCAATTAGTGCGCTCGAGCCGATCGCCCCAGATTTCATATCAGTCACTTGCTGCGCAGGTGGAACGACTCGCGAACGCACAATTCGCATCACATCCGAGATCACCGAACACACTAAATTGCCAGTCGTTGCGCATCTGACTTGCGGCTTGCCACCAAACTCTGTGAAGATTTATTAGAAGCGGGAGTCCCAGGATTGCACTTTTACACAATGAACACATCCACTGCTACACAAGAAATATTTGCGCAGATTAAAGATAAGAAAAGGTCATGAATAAATCTGATTTCAACTCTGCTTGGAGTGTCCTTCATGGCGGCGCCGAAATCAAAGGCGTTGTAAAAACCTGGCTCGCTATTTCTTATGCATCAGCTAAAGTCGTATCCTCCCTAAGAATTAGTCCAAATTTTCTAACGCTACTCGGATTAGTATTTGCTATTGCTATGGCGGTAAATCCACTATCACTCTGGACTATTCCACTGCTCGTTCTCTCTCTTTACGCCGATGGCATCGACGGTAGCGTTGCTATTTATCAAGATCGCAGCAGTTCATTTGGCGCGATTCTGGATTCGGTTGCGGATCGAATTAGCGAAGCTCTCTGGTTTTACGTCGCATACCGGATCGGTGCACCTGCTTGGTTGGTTTTGGTTACCTACGTAATCGCTTCTACTCAAGAATATGCACGAGCACGACTCGGTGGTTTGGGAATAAGTGATGTTGGTGTTGTAACTCCCGCAGAACGTCCAGTGCGAGCCAGCTTTATCTTCATCGCACTTGTTTCTTATGCTTTTTCTTTGAATCTAGTTGGTGCCGTGATGGCTGTGCTATTTATTTTGCAACTGTGGAGTTTTTATCTAGTGGCGCGCTTTGCCCACAATCGCCTCCGTAACGATTTCAGCGCTTAGACCAACCAGCGGCAACCCGCCTCCTGGATGGGCAGAACCACCAACACAATACAAACCCTGCAATGGTGAACGATTCTTAGCCCGCATAAATGCTGAGCGTGCACCATTGCTAGAAGTTCCATAAATTGCCCCACCTGGGGCCATAACGGATCGTTCTAAATCTGCAGGCGTGCGGATTTCTAAAAGCTCTAACCGATTGCGAATTGAAATACCGCGCGCTTCCAGCGAATCGATAATCTGCATTGCATAACGTTGGTTAAAGTCTTTATCGTTCCAATCAAAGCCATCGGCGCCCGATACATCGTGGCGAGGTGCATTAATTAATATGAACCAGGCTTCATGCCCGGCGTGTTTAACCATTGTTTCATCGCGTGGTGCGCAGATATAAATCGCAGGATCTTCTACTGGCTTTTTGCGGTCAAAAATATCTATGAATTCGCTTTCATAATTTTCAGGAAAGAAAATATTGTGATGGGACAACCCAGAGTCCGTCTCGCTCGGGCGCAACCCAAGCAATAACGAGAAGCCGGCAAGTGATGGATCAGCCTTCGCTAAGTCAGCGCGCTGTTTGCGCAATTTCTTAACCTTGCCAGTGATTAACTTGTTATATACCAGCGACGCATCAGCGTTTGCTACAACCGTTGCAAAGTCCAATGAGCGGCCATCGACCAAAGTAATTCCATTTACGCGGCTGCCATCATGATTTATCTGGGACACCTCAACGTTAAATTCAAATTTCACACCGCGGTCGAGACAACGCTGATAAACAGCATCGGATAATTTTCCTACTCCGCCTTTGATATGCCAAGCGCCAAATGCTTCTTCTACAAAGGCAATCGATGACAGAACTGCAGGTGCAACACGTGGATCAGATCCACTGTAGGTTGCATAGCGGTCCAAAATGTTGCGTAGCCGGCCATCTTTTAATTTGATCTGGCGCAGAGACTTCCATGGAGCAATTATCCGCAGATCGCGCAGCAAGGTAGGACGTTTCAAGAGCGAGGCAATTGATTTAAGCTCCGATTCCACAAATGGCTCGCGCGAGACATCCCACATGGATTCGGCTTGGCGCATAACTTGATCCCACTCCAAAGCCGATGCGCTGCCCATAGAAGTCTCAATCGCGGCCAAGGTTTCTTTGCGCGATAGGTTGGCGAATTTAACGGAAGTGCCATCGCTAAAGCGATAATCAAATGATGGGCTAACGCTCTCGAGTTCTAGCACTCGACCCATGACATCACCGGTACGTTGAAAGAAGTCACGGTAAACGGCTGGAAGAGTTAATAAAGATGGGCCAGTATCAAAAGCGTAATTTCCGATCCATTCGGTGCGGCATTTTCCGCCATGTCGATCAGATGATTCAAATACAGTCACGTCATAGCCAGCCTTGGCCAGACGAGCTGCGGTGCACATTCCACCCATGCCGGCGCCAATTACGGCAACCTGCTTTTTCATTTGGCTCATAGGGTGCGCCCCTTCCATTGCACTTTACCGCGGGCACGCCAACTGTAAATAATCAAGTAAATCAAAATTACTGATGAGATTGGATGTAAGAGTGAATCTAGAATCCTTCCACCAGATCGTTTCGCACTCAAGGCCCGCGTAATGACGATAATTTGAAAAGTGAATAGACCAATTGGATTTCCACTAAACCACACTAGAACTGGTGTAACGCCAGTTACGAAAATAAAAGTGATGGCAATGCCTGTGTTCAGACGCGTAGGAAAAGCGCTCCACAAAGATTTCCCATAGCCGGCCTTAATATCGCTGAAATTCTTATACATGCGCGTCTTTGCCAGAGTTGACCCATCGGCGACTCCACCGTGCGCACCTGTTGCAATTAGCACACGTGCCAACTTCATATCATCTAGAACTTCAGCCGCAATCTTCTGAAATCCACTTGTCAGGTCGAGAGCACTTTTAGTTACCAAAAAGAATTGACCATTTGCGACAGCAAGTGAAGGTCGAGTTGATTTTTCAGCTATCCGCAAGGGAACTGTTGTCATCCAAGACCATTGAAGAAGCGGTTGTACTAAACGTTCAGCAAATGAAATTGCAATCTGGCGCGGATAAGGAGATATAAAGTCACCCTTGCCCATCATGGCTATGGCTTGAGCAATTGCCGTGGGAGTTAATCTCACATCGGCATCAATTGTCACAATGATTTCACCACTTGCAATTAAATACCCTTGCTGCAGTGCCCATGGTTTGCCCAACCAACCCTCTGGTAGTTCAGGTGCGTTAACCATTTTTATAGGAGCCCCTTCAGATATAGCGGTCTTTAATAATTCATTGGTGCTATCCGTTGAGGAATCATCAATAAAGATAATTTCCAGTGATTTCAAGTGGCTTTGCTTGGTAAGACAATCGACTAATTCATTAATATTTACAGCTTCATTTCGAACTGGAATCAACACCGAAACGCTCTTATCAATTTCTTGCACAAGGCCAGGACGTCTAATTGTTATGAAATTGGCAAGTGAGATCCAAAGTAAAAAAATTGAGAAGAAAAATAGAGCGGAAGTCATCTATTTATTAAGGGCGGCCGAGCCAACGCGAGAAGATGTATGGAGCCAGTACCGCTCCAAATGTCAGGCCGAAAATAAATGCAATTCCTGGACGATCAAAGAAGAAGAGGTTCGAGATAACACCGGCAAACCAAGTCCAGATTAAAAAGATATCAATCGTAATAAAGCTTGCACTCACTTTACGACGATCACGCGAGAGCGTTAAATGCAGAATTGCAATTAGCGCCATGCCAGATAACAACCAACCGAAGGCGTTCGACAATGGAACTTCAGGAGTGAAAGGCACATGCGAACCAGTGACTTCCCATTTCCAACGTCCCGCCGTAACCATCTGCGGATCAAGAAATAAGTCATAAGCCATTAGCCCAAATCCGCCATAGAGAAATACCCAATTGCCAGAAACCCGACGTGCTGCGCAAAGTATTGGATGCGCGATCATCGCCCAAGCAAATGGAACAACGAGCGGGACATCAAAGAGTTGTGGACCTAGGGATGGGTCATATTCATAAGTTCCAAAGGGCCAACTAGTTTTCAAACCCATTAGCTCAATAAGAAAGCCAAATGAAAGAGTGATACCCAAATATGTAAATGCATAACGCGCCCCGAAGGCTAACAAAGCGTGAAGTGCCATTGCACCCGCGGCCCAATAAACCGTGGAAATTGTTACTACACGCAAAGCCTCGCCACTGAGAAGTGGATAACTGATTTGCAGCAAAATGGCGATACCCAAAGTGAGATTTAGTGCTAATTGTGCGCGAGACGAAATTCCGCGGCGGCGATTGCGACGCGGTGAGTAATGACGAATCGACATGGGCTAAGTCTGCCCTACTTGAGTACTTACTTAGTAATCAAGCCTCGAATATCGCGAACTGCAAAGCGGGCAAAGAGTTCTTCGGCATACCAGCCATGGCGTTCGGTGGCAGCGATTGCGCTCTGGTGCGCTGCGCCCTTGTAAGCAAAATTTCTTAGATCTGCGCCAGAGTTCCACTGCGAGAAAGTTCCTTGCAAACCGAGAGGTGCTTCACCTATCCCAATGGTTCTAATTAACCCCTCAGATGCATGCAGGCTTTGTGTAACCGGAGGAACTGCTCGCCAGAATCTAAAATTCTGCAGCCACTTAATGCGTGCCCGCGTTATTGCAACTACATGTCCATCAGTCTGAGTAGATGAGTAAGCAAATGGGTTCTTTTTGGCCCAAAGGCCATGCGATGAAATTGGATCAAGCAAGAATCGAACTTCTTCAATTGATTTAGCCCGCCAACGCTTAATTAGCTTTGAGTTATCGAGCGCATCTAATTGCGATTCATCCAGGACGAGCACACAACCCCAACGATTGGCATCGGCATCACGTGGAGTAAATGTTTCGCCTTTACCGGTGCCCAGCATTTTAGCGAAAGTGACGCCTTTCATTCTGCGCAATCTACCGCGATCGAGAGCCATGCGCAGCAGTGCAAATCCAATATCGCGACTTTCTATCTTCCAAAAATAAACAACGGTAACCGCAGTTGTGCTCATCGAGATACTCCGGCAATTTCCATTATGTGCGCCGCAAGCTTTTCGGTGTTATCCCACATTGGGGCATGCCCACATTCTTCAAAGATTATCCACTCCGAATGTTGTGGCGCCATGGTTCGCTCTTGACAGGTTGTAGCAGGCAAAGTTCTATCAGAATCACCAAATATAATTTTTACGGGAATTTTGGAATCGATCTGTGAATCAAAGCGCTTATGTAGCATGCCATCCCATGCCGGAAAATAACCTTCCGATTTTGCCATTGCTAGCGTTGCATCGAGGCAAAGCTCGTATGAAAACTCGCGCCAACGAGGACTGACATCGCTAAACCCCAATTTACGAGAACGTTCGTATTTTAAAAATGATGGAGCAAGTGCAGCAGATCTGCTTGTCAATAATCGAAATTGGGAAGCACCTGGCCTACGTTGCACATATGTTGCAAGCCAAAATCCTGCAGGTGCCAAGGCGGTCACGCTGCGCACTGAATCAGGAAAAGATGCTGCCATTTCCAGAGCGATCCAACCACCCCAAGAACTTCCAATTAAATCAAACTCAGTAACCCCCAATTGTTCTTTAATTTCACGAACAACTAGCTCACCGATAGAAATTGGATCCATTGATTGGCCGGTGATCATTGGAGTTTGGCCATGACCTGGCAGATCAACTGTGATTACGTTAAAGCGCTCCTGCAAAAAAGGTGTCAGCGGTTTCCAGGCGGTCGCAGCCGAGCCCATGCCATGCACCAGGACGATATACGGCGCAGACTTATGTGCTGCTTCATGCACTGTTAATGAAAGGTTCATCTCAATTTGAGATTTTACCCCGTGGGACAGGCTTTTTCACAGTCAAAGATAGGTAATGATGTAGCCATGAAGCTTCGAAGAGTTGGATCTGAAGTATTTGGCAGCGCCGTATTAGTAATGACCGTAATTGGTTCAGGTGAAATGGCAGAAAACCTGTCATCTGACACAGGTGTTCAGTTATTGATTAACTCCCTTAGCACCGCTGCCATCTTGTATGCACTAATCACTCTCTTGGCCGATATAAGTGGTGCACACTTTAACCCACTCGTAACTTTGGTACTTGCCTATAAGCGCGAGATGTCGATCGCCGAGACTGCGCGATTTATCATCGCTCAATTTGTGGGTGCCTTAATCGGTGCGGGGCTGGCAAATCTAGTCTTCGATCTTGCGGTTTTCACTGCCTCGACGAAGGTTCGAAGCGGGGGACATCTATTCCTCAGTGAGATTATCGCAACCGCCGGCTTAATCTTTATTATTTTTGCTGCCATTGATCAAAAGCGCGATAAGAAGATACCAACACTTGTTGCCTGTTGGATTGGCGCCGCCTATTTCTTCACATCTTCAACATCTTTTGCTAACCCTACAGTCACCTTCGCGAGAGGTTGGTCAGATACATTTGCCGGAATTGCACCAAAATCCATTGCTCCATTTATTGCTGCCCAATTAATTGGCGCGGTGTTGGGGCTAGCGCTGAGCCAATCACTTAGCGTCAAAGGCAAAGGGAAAGAATGAGTAAACCATCAGTACTTTTCGTCTGCGTGCACAATGCCGGTCGCTCGCAAATGGCTGCAGGATTTATGCGCGAACTTGGCCAAGGTCGCGTAGAAGTTCTCTCTGCTGGCTCTGCTCCTAAAGAGTCAATCAATCCAATTGCCGTTGAAGCAATGGCTGAACTCGGAATCGATATTGCAAATAACACACCAAAGATTTTGACACCAGAGGCTGTGCAAGCATCAGATGCCGTTATCACGATGGGTTGCGGTGATGCCTGCCCGTTCTACCCCGGTAAGCGTTACGAAGATTGGGTGTTGGATGACCCTGCAGGACAGGGAATCGAATCTGTTCGCGTAATCCGCGATGACATCAAGGGACGAGTCGAAAAGTTATTATCTGAACTACTTGGCTAATCGCCAACAACCATAGGTGTTGCACCTGTACAGGTAATTAACTCAGCAAAAGAAGTTGGATAAACAGCGTGTGGATGGCCAGATGCTGCCCAAACAATTTCGTAATCGTTGAGCGCTTGATCGATAAGTATTTTCTCAGGTTGATTTATCCAACCAAGTGGAGCTACGCCCCCAACTGAGTAACCAGAGACATCTTTTACAAAGTTCGCGTCCGCGCGGCCGAGTTCAGCGATTCCTAAATTCTTTGCAACAAGTTCGGTATCAACTCGGTGTCGTCCGCTAGTAATAATTAAAAGTGGATTACCGGATGGCAATTTAAAGATAAGGGAAGAGGCAATTTGTCCGACTTCAATTCCAAGGCCGTTGGCAGCATCGACTGCAGTGCGGGCGGTATCAGATAGAACGGTGACTTGGCCATTTACTCCGAGATCAATGGCGGCTTGAATAAAACGCTTTACCGCTGCCTTTTCTAAGATGCCATCCATGGGTGCAGGATACCCTTGGCAAATGTCTCTCGGAGCACTTGATCAAGTACATCGTGCCAAATTAGCACGCAATTCTTTATGGGTCTGCTTCTTATTGCTCGGCACGGTTTCGATGGGTTGGGTACCTCGCATCCCGGAAATTAAAGATGCAATCGGGTTATCAAATGGCGCCTTCGGCTTTGTTTTATTGGGCAGCACATTTGGATCCATCACGGGTGCGCAATTAGCTGGGCGTTTTATGCATATGTATGGCTCTCAACGGACAATTTTTGTGGGCGTCTTTATTATGCCCGCCGGGCTGGCTGGCATGGGTTTGGCAACTAACGCTCTGACTTTATTTCTTACGCTTTACACAATGGGTTTTGGTTATGCACTAATTGATATGTGTTACAACTTTCAGGGCACTGTTGTCGAGAATATTTTAGGTAGGCGTCATATGTCTTCATTTCATGCGATGTGGAGTACCGGTGCATTCTTAACTACCGTAGTCGGCGGTCTTATTTCTCGCCATGTTTCACCGCGCGATAATTTGATTGCCATCGCCGTAGTTGCCCTTATTGCTTATTTGATAGCCGCTTATTACTTACTGCCACGAACGATTGATGGCCATAAAGGCGATGAAGAGCACGAGTCAAAAATTCCGCTATTTGGAAAAGGCGTGATGCCGCTCTGGTTGCTAGGCGTTGGCTTGCTTTCTAGTTTGGTTGGTGAGGGTGCGGCAAGTGATTGGGGCGCGATCTTATTGCGCGATGAAATGGGATATGAAAAAGGTGTTTACGCATCTGCCTTTGCATCCTTTGCCCTGGCCATGATCGTTAGTCGTTTCCTTGGTGATCGCGCGCTAGATCATTTTGGGCCAGCGCGTTTGGTGCAATTAGGTGGTTACTTAGGTGGAGCTATCTGGGGGATCGCAATGTTGATTGCAATTCCGATGTCAGATACCTACCCAATCCCGGCCTTAATAATTGTCAATATTGGTTTCATTGCCGCAGGACTTGGCATTGGTCCAATGTTTCCGGCATTTATTTTGGCGGCGAGCAAGACTCCTGGGATCGCACCCGCAGTTGCGATCTCGCGCGTTGGCGTCATCGGAATAGCTGGCTTCTTCTTTGGTCCAACTGTTACGGGAATTATTGCGCAATACACAAATCTTTCAATCGGCATGATCTATCCGGTTGCGATGTTAATTCTTACGGGTTATTTATCGCGCGGAATAAAGAAAGTTACGCCTTAAAGATAAGTTTGAATTAAGGTAAAGATGGAGATCGCAAAGAGCAGGTAGGCAAACGCTTTGCGAAGTACAACTGGTGAGGTCTTGTGAGCGAGTTGTGATGCAACTTGGGCAATGACAATTGCGGATGCTCCCATCAAGATCGGGATATGCCATTGCACATCGCCCCATTGCGAGCGATGTCCGATGAAGGCAGTCAGCGAGTTAGCAGCGATAATTAAGAGCGAAGTTCCAGCTGCCACAATTTGCGGAGTGCCAAAGTAGAGAACCAGAACTGGGATTGCGAGAAATCCACCACCGATGCCAAAGAGTCCAGTTATTGTTCCGATGAACAAAGACATAAGAATTAACACTGGAAGCGGCATTCGTTTATGTTCATCGAGCTTTGGTGGACGCAGCATTGATGAACCCGCCAAGAGCAAGACGCCGGCAAAACCAGTTGTAATAACTGAATCCGGTATTTGATCAACGATCGATGAAAAACCTAAGTTGGTAATTGATCCGATACCCCAAATCACAAAGGCATCGCGATAGAGAACTTGCTTCTTCCTTGCTTTGGGAATTACCCCGGAAAGCGCTGCTAGTAATACAACAGCAAGAGCAGCAGTAGTTGCTGGTTTGGGATCAAAGCCAAAGCCGTACATCAGAATCGGAACCGAGAGCATGGCGCCACCTGCACCAACAAAGCCAAGTACGGCGCCGATAAATCCACCGGCGATTAGCGCAAGTGCGGTCTCCATTTCTTAATACTGCCACCGAAATGCGAAAGGGCCCCCATTTCTGGGAGCCCTTTGCCGTAAGGGATTGCTTACTTGTTGAAGAACGAGATGTTTCCAATGTGTGGACCGAAAGCATCAGCAGAAACAGCGCCACTGTAGATAATGGCGAAGATGATTAGGGAAGCGCCAGCAAGGGCTAGATCCTTGTTGAAAGCGATCATTTCGTTCTGCTTGGTAGTTGCATCTGTCTCTTTCCAAAAGTTATGGAAGATAACCGCGGCAAGCACCAACGTGATTGCGAGCAATAGCGCGCCGAGGTCAACCCAGAAGCCAAGTGCTACGTAGATTCCGCCTAGAAGGAAGAAGAGACCGCTTGCGATTACGCCGATCTTTGCAGCAGGCAACTTCTTGTACTTTGCATAGCCGGTCATCATTTCCAGCTTTGCGAAGTGAGCGATTCCTGATGTGATGAAGATAAGCGCGAAAAGAATTCGGCCGATTACGAGTACTGCGTCCATGGATCTCCTTGTTAGTTTTTCTATTTTGATTGGTCTGTGTTCTGACTCAGGCAAGTGTAGGGGAGATAGTTGAACTTTCAACTATCTTGAGCGTGGATAGGGGCGCGTCTTGCCAATGTCAGGGCCTTGGGCTAGTTTTCGAACACTTGTTCGAATATCCACAGGAAGGCAAAAGGCCCGTAAAAATGTCAGTCCCAGAGGTAACACCAGCTCATGAAGTCACTTCCGATGGAGCGGCAACGCCTATCGAATTTACCTTTCGTGGAAAACGCTTTCGCATCCACACTGTTCTATCGCGTTGGTGTGAAGCAGGTGGTTGGTGGAACCGCGTAAGCGATGGCATATATCGCCCTGATGATGGCGCTCGCGCTTTGTGGACAGTAGAAGCTGCACCAATCGGTGCGCTCAAGACCTTTGAACTCGAACGCGATGAGATCACAGGTTCTTGGATCGTTAAACAGGTATGAGTTTTATACATCTGCGCACATCAAGTGCTTTCTCACTTAAATACGGAACAACGCAGCCGCGCGATCTTGTAGAACGGGCTGCGCAATTTGAATCACCGGCGCTGGCTCTGACAGACCGCGATGGTTTATCTGGTGCAATTCGTTTTGCTAGCGCATGTCTGGAATTTGGTATCGCACCAATTATCGGCATTAATCTGGCAATTGATTTACTGGCAGATCCAAATATTAAAAGTGCGCCTACTAAAGATCTGCCGCGGGTTACCGTCTTGGCACATGGCGATGGGGGATGGCGCGCTTTGGTGCGTTTGTTAAGTGGCTTAAATATGAACACTGCAGATCGCACACCGATCCTGACTTTAGATCTGCTACAACGCTTTAGCCAATACTCAACTCAACTGCATTTGCTTCATGGCCCTGAATCACCAGTTAGCCAAGCACTTGCTATGCACCGCAGCGACATAGCACTTGAGATATTTAATAAAACTAGGCCACTCTTTGGCGACCACGCTATTGATTGCGTTTCACACCTGGTTGCGGGCAACGGGCCTTTTTCGACAGCGCATGCTGGGCGCTCATTAATCTTTGCGCGCGATCACGATATTGATGCAGTAATAACCAATGCGGTGCGCATGCGCGATGCCGCCGATGGGCCGGTTGCTGACATTCTTGATTGTGCGCGCCAATTAGTTCCGTTGCATCAGCGCCATCTGGAACGTCGCAATGCAGAAGGATATTTAAAATCAAACGATGAGATGGTTTCACTCGCCGCCGAAATAGCGCGCGCAGCAGGGGAGCGCACACCACGTGAACTTCTACAGACAACGCGCCAATGGGCCGAACGCGCGCTCCTATCACCGCAACGCGATCTTGGTTTAGGTGGCATTCACTTACCTGAAGCACACATAGTCGGCGCCGATTCGGCTAACTCAATACGCGCTCTGCTGCGCACTCGCTGTGAATCAGGAATTAATTGGCGCTATAACGATTCGGCCACAATCGCTAAAGCCCGGGTGCGTTTAGATGATGAGTTAGCAACGGTTGCAACGCTTGGTTATGAACCATATTTTTTAACGGTTGCAGATATAACCGATATGGCGCGTGCTAAAAATATTCGAGTAGCAGCTCGTGGTAGCGGTGCAGGTTCTCTGATCTGTCATCTACTTGGTATCTCAGGGGTCGACCCTATGCAGCATGGTTTATTGATGGAACGTTTCTGTTCTCCGCTACGCAGAGCGCTACCCGACATTGATATAGATGTTGAATCTGCGCGCCGTTTAGAAATTTATGATCTGGTCTTCAAGCGTTATGGCGATACCGATTGGCAATCACCGCAGGCGATCTCGCGCTGTGCCACAGTTTCAATGGTCGATACTTACCGTGCACGAAATGCCATCCGTGATGTGGGCGCCGCAATGGGTTTACCTGCGATCGAAATAGACCTAATCGCTAAATCACTGCCACATATCCGTGCCCGAAATATTGAGGCGACCCTTAAATCACTTCCCGAACTTCGCTGCCTTAATTTATCGGCGCCCCTTACTGCGATGGCGATCTCGCTGGCGCAACGCCTCGATGGCCTGCCGCGCCATCTTGCGATGCATCCCTGCGCAGTTGTTCTATCTGATGGTGGACTTTTAGATCGCGCACCGGTGCAACTTAACGCCAGCGGTTATCCGATGGTGGAATTTGATAAAGATGGAGTAGAAGAAATCGGCTTACTTAAGCTAGACATCCTCGGCGTGCGTATGCAATCGACAATCGCACATGCGGTGCACGAGATAAAGCGGATAGAGGAAATTGATCTAGATATAGATGCAGTGCCACTAGATGATGAGCCAACTTATAATTTAATTCAATCAACGCATACCTTAGGTATCTTCCAAGTTGAAAGCCCCGGACAACGCGAACTAGTTGGCAAGCTAGCCCCTAAAACATTTACAGATTTAATTATTGATATTTCACTCTTTCGCCCTGGCCCAGTTAAGTCCGACATGATTCGGCCATTTCTTAACGCCCGCCATGGCTGGAACCCAGCGCAGATAATTCACCCTGATCTATATTCTATCTTGGCCGAAACCGAAGGTGTGGTTGTCTTTCACGAACAAGTGATCTCGATTATCGCCACGATGACTGGTATCTCACTGGCTGCCGCCGATGAAAAACGGCGGGCTTTAGGCAGTATCGATGGCCAACAAGAAGTCTGCGACTGGTTCTTTCCTGCCGCAACGACGCGCGGTTATGAGTTAAATATTGTTACCGAAATTTGGGATGTGCTGCGCGCCTTTGCATCCTTTGGTTTCTGTAAAGCACACGCCGCAGCTTTTGCGCTGCCCACTTATCAATCTGCATATTTAAAGACGCATCATCCCGCAGCGTTTATTGCAGGCGTTCTTACCCATGACCCTGGAATGTATCCAAAGCGTTTGATGATCGATGAAGCGCGCCAACTTGGCGTTGGTTTAGCGCCTCTTGATATTAATTATTCCGGGGAGCAATACACCGTAGAAAGGGATGAGAAAGGCTGTGACCATGTTCGCATTGCGTTGACATCTGTTTCGGGCATCAGCGATAAGGAAGTCACTTCGATTATTGCTGGGCGCCCCTATATAGACCTATCGGATTTTTACCGCAGATCTGGTGCATCGCACCCAGTTATTGAAACCTTAATTCTCACTGGCGCACTTGATCGAGTGCATTCTTTAAATAATGGCGCAATTAATCATCGTGATTTGTTATTGCATTTATCTGATTTAACTCGCTCACCCGTTGCAACTGTTGCAGGTTCGCAGATGGTCTTTGGTTTTGCACCCCCCGACCTTGCAGCAAGTGGTCTGCCACCAATGGGCGCTTCTGAGAAAGTACGTAACGAAGTCGAACGTTTAGGTATGGATATCACCCACCATATGCTTGAATTTTATGCCCCATTTTTAAATGCCATCGGCGCAGTTAAATCAGCGGATCTGCTTTCGCTGCGATCTCAGAGCGAAGTACTGGTTGCGGGTGTAAAAGTTGCGATGCAGACGCCGCCAGTTCGTTCTGGGCGACGCGTTATCTTTCTAACTCTCGATGATGGTTATGGCTGCACCGATTCGACATTCTTTTCTGGCGCCCAAGAGGGATTTGCTTCCACTCTCTATGGTTCATCCATATTGTTAGTCCGTGGCAAAACGCGCAGAACCGGAGATCGCGGAATCTCTATCAACGCCAGCGGTGCATGGGATCTACGCCAGGCTTATGAAAAGTGGTCACGCAAATTACTAGAGATAGCGGCGAAATGAACGAGCCCATCGAATCTACGATTTTGCATGTAGATATGGATGCTTTTTATGCATCCGTTGCCGAACTCGATCACCCCGAACTTCGCGGCAAAGCAGTTGTTGTCGGAGCAGGTGCGCGCGGCGTAGTTTTATCTGCAAATTATGCGGCTCGTAAATTTGGAATTCGCGCTGCGATGCCGGTTGGTCGCGCCCAACGTATGGCTCCGCAAGCGATATTTGTTCCACCCGATCATCACCGCTATTCGGAAATTTCAGAACGAGTAATGCAAATATTTAATTCATATACGCCACTGGTAGAACCGATTTCACTTGATGAAGCTTTTTTAGATGTCACTGGTGCGCGTAAACTATTGGGCACAGGTCGAGAGATTGCTACTGCCATACGGGCACGCGTAGAAAAAGAGGAAGGCATAACCTGTTCGGTCGGTGTTGCGCCATCTAAATTTATTGCCAAGTTGGCATCACAAAATTGCAAGCCAAATGGAATGTTAGAGATAACGACTGATCGTATTTTAACTTTTCTGCATCCGTTGCCAGTTGGCGCGATTTGGGGGGTCGGACCAAAGACTGCCGAACAGCTAGAACGCTTAGGTCTTCACACCGTTGCAGATATCGCAAATACACCGCGAGCAACTTTGATTCGAGCCCTGGGCGATGCTGCAGGTGCTTCACTTTACGAACTAGCCTGGGGGCGCGACTATCGCGATGTGACACCTGAAGAACCAGATAAGAGCATCTCTTCTGCTGAAACTTTTCCAAATGATTTAGATGATCCGATTGAGATATTGCAAGAGTTTCTGCGCATGACTGAAAAATCAACTGCTCGGCTGCGCGAGAAAGGGCTATTTGCAAAGACCATTTCGATAAAGGTGCGCTTTGCGGATTTCTCAACTATTAATCGCTCAAAGACGTTGGCACTTCCCATAGATAGCACCCACGAAATTTATGCGGTCGTTAAATCCCTCTATCTTGCTTTAAAGATAGAACGTGCGCGGTTGCGTCTGGTCGGGGTTTCACTTGAGAACTTGCAGCAGGATTCACCGGAACAGCTTGTCTTGGGTGCGCGCGAGAAAGGTTGGCGCGATGCGCAAAGCGGAATCGATCGGGCGAAGGCGCGCTTTGGGCGGGGCAGCGTGCGTCCGGGGCGGTTAATACGACTTGAAGATGATGAGAATGGAGCCGACTAGCACCATGCCCTCTGAACTAGTTGTTCAACCAACTAGCACCGCACGCGAAGTTGTTCTATTGTGGGGCCATGGCACTATCTGAGCGCGAACAACGCCTACTAGCCGAGATGGAAGAGGCGCTATCTGTCGATGACCCACGTCTAGTCTCGACCTTAAATGGCTCTCGCACCCGCATAGGCGCATCCATCGGTATTGCCATCGCCTTTGTACTAGGTGGCTTCTCAATTCTCTTCGCCGGTCTAATTGCTCAGCTGACTTTGGTTGGGGTGGGAGGCTTCATCGTGGCCCTGGTCGGCGTAATTCTTCTCGTAAACGGCTTGGTTAACGCTGGTGCAAAGGCTGGCAAAACCCCAAAACGCGCTCGCCGCTCATTTGGCCAAGGCTTCACAAAGGGCTTAGAAGATCGATGGGACCAGCGCAATAATGGCTAATTTATAACGCATAACTCCCCAGCCCTTGCCGAGATCGGTGGGGGTTTTTTTCATCCCCAAGAAGGGGAGGCGGTGGGAGATTAATGGCGGAGGGTGGTTGAAAAAGGAGTAAAGTGGAGTAAAGTGGGGGATTAAGTGGGATTTCCCCCTCAAGAGTCCTCGGGGAAGGGGGCTAAGAAAATGTTTCTCGGCACCCACGAGCCACGCCTTGATGAAAAAGGCCGCTTGATACTTCCTGCAAAATTTCGCGAAGAGCTCTCTGCTGGCTTAGTAATTACAAAGGGACAAGAACGTTGCTTATACGTTTTCCCGTCTTCAGAATTTGCAACGATCACCGAAACACTGCGCCAAGCACCTGTTACATCAAAGAATGCTCGCGATTACATGCGCGTGATGTTTGCGGGCGCACACGATGAAATTCCTGATCGCCAAGGTCGCATAACTATTCCTGCCGGACTTCGTACTTATGCAGGACTTGAAAAAGATTGTGTAGTTATTGGCGCAAATACTCGCGTTGAAATTTGGGATAACACTTCATGGAATTCATATCTAACAGATCGCGAAAAAGGCTTTGCTGAAGTTTCAGAGGAGATCTTTCCCGGGCTCTTCTAGTTTGAAAGGTAATAAAACAACTTAATAGCGCTCTCATTTGTGGCCACCGCCGACCTAAAGCCGACAGTGACACCCCTTCCCCGGTGTCACTTTCGTTAGATCCGTCGGCCGGCGGTGACCAGAGATGAGAGATGCAGAGTAGATATAGGAAAAGGCGAGCTAAGAAATGGGGGAGTGATGAACGATTCAAGCGCGCAACATGTATCAGTGATGCTAGATCGCTGCATTGAACTACTTTCTCCAACAGTGTTCTTAAATGAGAACCCAGTAATTGTTGATTGCACTCTTGGACTTGGTGGCCACACAGAAGCACTTCTTGAAAAGTTTCCAACACTTACCGTAATTGGTATTGATCGTGATCAGATCGCACTCGAAAGAGCATCTGCTCGCCTTGCTCATTTTGGCACTCGCTTTAAGAGTGCACATGCAGTCTTTGATCAAATCTCCGAAGTTGTTAAAGAGAATGGCTTTGATAAAGTCAATGGCATCCTCTTTGATCTAGGTGTCTCATCAATTCAATTAGATGAAGTAGACCGCGGCTTTTCTTACTCACAAGATGCCCCACTTGATATGCGCATGGATCGCAGTCGCGGAATCACCGCTGCTGAGATTGTAAATACCTACGCGCCAGGTACTTTAGTGAAGATTCTGCGCACCTTTGGCGAAGAAAAGTTTGCAACTCGCATCGTTGAAAATATTGTGAAAGCGCGTGCTAAGGCACCGCTTAACTCAACTCAAGAACTTGCTACATTGGTAAAAGAGAGCATTCCAGCAGCAACGCGACGTACAGGTGGCAACCCCGCTAAACGCACATTTCAAGCCCTGCGCATTGAAGCCAATGACGAACTCGGCGCCATCACACGCGCATTACCAATAGCGCTAGATCTCATAACTGTTGGTGGTCGCGTAGTTGTAATGTCATTTCAATCTTTAGAAGACCGAATAGTCAAAGAGATCTTTGTCGATTGCACTACCTCAAAGACTCCACGCAATCTGCCGGTCGATCTTCCCGAATTTGCTGCCAAGTTTGTGATGGCTTCTAAATCAGGTGAGACGCCAAACGATCAAGAACTTGCCAAAAATCCAAGATCTGCCTCCGTGCGACTTCGTGCAATTGAAAGGGTGGCCGCGTAGATGGCGCTCCTAAATCCAGTAGCAACTCAGATCGTTCGTGTGCCTCGTCAAAAATTGTCAGCTAAATCTGCGGAAGTTTTCCTAAAATTATTACCAAATCTTTCAGAGGGCGCCCAAGCCACTCATCGCTTCTTTGCAATATTTCTATCCGCAGTTGCGGGAATTGGATTACTAATTCTTCTCGCGGTAAATATTTTGCTGGCCCAAGATGCCTTCACGCTCTCTGAGCTAAAGGCGGAGGCAAAAGTTGTTGCAGATCAACGCGAGGCAATAAACCGCCAAATTGAATCAGTTTCATCACCGGCTGCTCTTGCCGCACAGGCAGAAGCTCTCGGAATGCGAGCTTCGCAATCCCCAGTTTTCCTTAACCTAGATGCGCAATCGCAAGCGCTAGCCAATGGGGAGGTCACCCGTGGGTAACTTAAATTTAGCCGCCTCACGTATACGTGTACTCATAATCTTTATCTTGATCTTTTTTCTTTTATTTGCCGCTCGCTTAATTCAAATTCAGGCAGTACAAGCCGGTGAATATCGCAGCAAGGCGGTCAATGAAATGGAATCCACTCGCGCAATTCCGGCAGCGCGTGGTGAAATTACAGATATAAATGGTGTGGCATTTGCACGTAGCGTCTCAGCGATAAACATCGTTGTAGATCAGACACAAGTAACCGATACAGTGCAGACCGCTAATTTCGCGGCGCCATATTTGGGGATGACAGTCGCGCAGGTACAAAGTGCTATTTCGGGTACAAAACGTTATTCAATGGTTACCAAGAGTGCGAAACCAGCAGTTTGGCGAAATCTGACTGCGGCAATCCGAACTTATAACGCGGCCCTTGATAAAGAGCATTTTGATAAGCGTATCGTTGGTTTCTTTGCCGAACGTAATTACATTCGAGAATATCCTTCTGGTTCGCTGGTTTCTTCACTCGTCGGTTTCGTCCGCCAAGATGGAATAGGTGCTACTGGTATCGAATCGAGCATGAACTCAAAGATTTCTGGAACCGATGGTCGATACTCGTATGCGCGTGGTCTTGGAGCTGAAATTCCAGGATCACAGAACGAGCTCGCAGCAGCTAAAAAGGGAACCACTGTTCGATTAACTATTGATCGCGACGTGCAATGGGTGGCAGCAAATGCGATTCAGGAAGCGGTAAGCAAAGCGCGTGCGGTAAGTGGCACTGTAATTGTCATGGATCCTAAGACAGGACATATTTTAGCTCACGCTACTGCGCCAACCTTTGATCCAAACAATACAAAAACGGTTTCAGAATCTCTCATGCGTAATCCATCGGTGCAGGATGTTTATGAACCGGGATCAACTGGCAAGGTGATGACACTTGCTGCCGCACTAGAAGAGAAGAAGATAACCCCAGAGACTGTTTTAACTGTTCCCTATTCAATTAAGCGGGGTGGAGATACTTTTCACGATCACGAGCGTCATCCAGTACAAAAGTTAACAACCTCAGGAATTTTAGCAGTCTCATCAAATACTGGCACAATTCAAATTGGTGAAATGCTTTCGAATGATACCTTGCATGACTACTTATCCAAGTTTGGTATCGGTAAATCAACTGGCTCTGGGCTCCCCGGTGAATCTGCTGGAATCTTGCGCCCGGTAAGTAATTGGTCAGGAACAACTGCTCCGACTGTGGCTTTCGGTCAGGGTTATTCGCTAACTGCCATGCAGGCGACAAGTATTTTTGCCACGATTGCAAATAATGGAGTTCGCGTTTCGCCAACAGTTATTGCCGGAACCAGTGATGCTTCAGGAAAATTTACTGCTTCATCGGCGCGCACTAACGAGCGCGTTATTAGCACCGCAACTGCTCAACAACTTCGCATCATGATGGAATCTGTGGTTTCCGGACAAGGAACTGCGCCAAGTGCTGCGGTCCCCGGCTATCGAGTTGCTGGTAAGACTGGAACTGCAATGCGATTTAATTCAGAACTGCGCAAATACAGCGGCTACACCGCATCATTTATCGGTTTTGCTCCAGCGGATGCGCCAAAGTATGTAATCAGTGTAACTATTCAAGATCCTAAGGGCGCTCACTATGGCGGCTCACTTTGTGGCCCAGTGTTTAAAAAGGTTATGACTTTTGTTCTACAATCAGAGAACGTGGCGCCAACCGGAACTAAGGTAATGCCTGTTGCCCTAACTCAAAAAGAATTAAGCGCCAAGAAGCGCGAAGCCAGCGTTGTAAAAGCTTCTCAAGTAAGTGCAAGGCAACGCTAGTGCGCCCATTTGCCGATTTCTCACTGGTGCTTCCAAAAATATCTCATTTAATTGGTGCAACATCGTCAATTAGCGAAGATGAACTCGCTAAAGTTTTAATTACTGGAATAACGCATATCGATTCTGATGTACAACCGGGAGATCTTTTTATTGCCTTACCTGGTGCCAATAGACATGGGGCCGAATTTGCAGCCAACGCGCAAAGGCATGGGGCAGTTGCTGTTGTAACAGATATTGCCGGCGCTAAATTAATAAAGGGAATTCCAGTCCTAGTTGTTACAAATCCGCGCTTAGTTGCAGGACGAATAGCCGCGCTGTTTTATGGCGAACCAATGCGTGATCTAAGTGGCGTTGCCATCACCGGGACAAATGGCAAGACAACTGTCTCAACCCTTTTGTATCAAATATTTGAAGCAGCTCACCGAGATTGTGGCTTAATCGGAACAGTGGAAACTCGCATTGGCAGTGAAGTCCTTGCCAGCAAGCGGACAACACCAGAGGCGACAGATCTGCAGGCACTTGCAGCCGTTATGAAAGAGCGCCATATGCGCCATCTAGTAATTGAGGCATCAAGTCATGCGATGACAATGCACCGTCTAGAAGGCGCTCACTTTGCAATTGCAGCTTTTACCAACTTAACGCAAGATCACTTAGATTTTCATGGTGACATGGAGAGCTACTTCTTAGCCAAAGCATCTCTTTTTAATTACTCATTTGCAGACTCGGCTTGCATCAATATTGACGACACATATGGCGCAAGACTGGCAACCGCAACTGAGCTCCCGGCTATTACAATTTCACGCTCCAACCCGCAGGCGGTATGGCACTTTATCGAAATTGATAACCAATCCAAACGCGTACAGTTAAAGATTCGTGGCGCCGGTGGAATTTTAATCGAAACTTCAACTTCATTACGAGGTGGGTATAACTTTGATAATTTACTTATGGCTATTGCTATTGCTGTTGATCTAGGAGTGGACCCAATTGATATCGCAACAATTGTTCCAAATATCAATGGCGCAGCGGGCCGACTTGAAGAAATCACAATAGGTCAAGACTTTACGGCTCTAGTTGATTATGCGCATACTCCTGATGCGGTATCAAATGTGCTGGGTTCGATTCGTGAATTTACGACAGGTAAAGTCATCGCAGTTCTGGGTTGTGGGGGAGACCGCGATCCCATGAAACGTCCGTTAATGGGCCAAGCACTTAACGCGAATGTAGATATTGCAGTGTTCACCAGCGATAACCCCAGAACCGAAAATCCAGATGCTATTTTACAAGCGATGACTGCTGGGATAGAAATTGCAGAAGCCTCGCGGATAATTCGTGATCGCGCCGAAGCTATTACATATGCAGTATCTCTTGCTGGTGCGGGCGATACAGTTGCAGTTCTTGGCAAGGGTCACGAGCTTGGTCAGGAAATAAATGGTAAGACTCTTGATTTTGATGATCGAGTTATCTTGGCAAAGGCGATCGAGGCTAAGCGATGATTACCCTACAAGCATCTGAAATCGCAAAGATCGTCGGCGGAGAATTAATTGGTGATGATTTGGCTATCACCGCACCACCAGTTTTTGATTCGAGTAGCGCAGCCCCAGGTTCGATCTTTCTAGCCCTAAAGGGCGAGAAAGCGGATGGCCATGCCTATATAGATGCAGCATTTGCAAATGGTGCTGTGCTAGCCCTTGTGACAGTGCCTTCTGCAAAGCGTTGCATTGTTGTTAAAGATGTTT
Source organism: Candidatus Planktophila sp. (assembly GCA_009691135.1). GTDB lineage: Bacteria > Actinomycetota > Actinomycetes > Nanopelagicales > Nanopelagicaceae > Planktophila. The sequence continues at coordinate 49,102 of SHVF01000001.1, read as the reverse complement.
TGGCTGCCCTAAATAAGTTAGCTGCACATGTGCGTGAGGCTCTGCCAGATCTGATTGTTATTGCAATCACGGGTTCACAGGGCAAGACAACTACCAAAGATTTATTACAACATATCTTGGAATCTGTTGGAAATACGGTGGCTCCGCAAGAGAATTTTAATAACGAACTCGGAACACCTATAACTCTCTTGCAATGTGATGCAAACACCAAGTTTTGTATATTGGAAATGGGCGCGCGCCATCTCGGTGATATCGCCTCACTCTGTCAGATGGCTAAGCCAAATATCGGAGTCGTCTTACGTGTGGGTACCGCACATATTGGTGAATTTGGTTCTGCCGAAGCAGTTGCTACCGCAAAATCAGAGATGATTTCTTCACTTGATGAATCAGCGGTTGCAATCCTTGGTCAGTACGATCCATTCACACAAAAGATGCAATCTCTTCATGATGGAACGGTAATTACTTTCGGCGATAGCACTTCTGCTGATGTGCGCGCCACAGATATTGAAATTCGTGAAGGTCGTCCCCATTTTGACTTGGTAACTTCTGCTGGTCGCGCCGCTGTTGGACTTCGCATCGTTGGTATCCATCAAGTGGCTAATGCCCTTGCGGCAGCAGCGGTTGCGACCACATTAGGTGCTTCGATTGATTTAATCGCAGGAGCCCTTTCTACGGCAGAACTTCACAGCAAGTGGCGTATGGAAATTTCTGAGATAAGTGGGGTGGTTTTAATAAATGATTCCTACAACTCGAGTCCAGAATCTGCCGAGGCGGCGCTGCGAACGCTAGTTCTTTTTGCACAAGAACGCGGTGGTCAATCGTGGGCATTTCTGGGAAAGATGCACGAACTCGGCGCGTCATCACGAGATCGACATGCGGGTATTGGCACCCTTGCCTCAGAGTTAGGAATTGATCACTTGGTCTGCGTCGCAGCCCCAGAGTACGCAGATGAGATCGGCACTACTTGCGCAACGGATGTTCATCTTTTGGAAAGCAAGCCTGAAGCGCTAGCGCTAGTAACACAGATGAGGTCGGGAGATGTGATTTTAGTAAAGGCATCTCGCGCTGAAGCTTTTGAAGAGATTGCGCAGGGTATTACTAATCAACTTGAGAAGATGCTTGGAATCGTTGAAGAAGGGGAGAGTGAAATAAGATGAGAGAAATTCTAATTGCCGGATCTATCGCCCTCTTCTTTTCACTCTTTGGCACTCCGGCTCTAATTCGATTTTTGGCTCGCCGGGGTTATGGTCAAATCATTAGAGATGACGGACCTTCATCGCATCACACTAAACGCGGAACGCCAACCATGGGCGGAATTATTATCATCTTCGCGGCTGCAGTAGGTTATTTCACTGCTCACTTGTTGACCCGAAATGTAATTAGTACTTCTGCGCTCTTAATTCTAGCCCTTATGGCTTCGCTCGGATTTGTTGGATTCTTAGATGATTGGTTAAAGGTCTCACGCCAGAAATCGCTCGGCCTTAATGCTAAGCAGAAAATTTTTGGACAAGTTCTCTGTGCCGCAGCTTTTGGTTATGCAGGTATACATTTTCCAGATCGTGATGGGCTCAGTCCGATTTCGCAGAATCTCTCAACTGTTCGCGATACTTCAATTGTTCTTGGAACTTTTTTAGTCATAATTTGGGTAGTTCTCATGGTTACCGCAACCAGTAACGGTGTAAATCTGACAGATGGCTTGGATGGTTTAGCAACGGGAGCCGCGGTAATGACATTTATCGCCTTTATTTTGATCGGTGTTTGGCAATTTGGTCAGAGCTGCGCGGTGGCACCTGGAGCGAATTGTTACTTAGTAAGAGACCCACTCGATTTAGCAGTTTTATCTGCCGCCCTTGCGGGATCTTGCGCTGGATTCTTATGGTGGAATGCATCTCCTGCCAAGATTTTTATGGGCGATACCGGCTCTCTTGCGCTAGGCGGTGCACTTGCTGGCATTGCAACATCCTTACGTATTGAACTTTTGTTGATTCCACTTGGTGGACTCTTTGTAATAATTAGCGCATCTGTAATCTTGCAGGTTGTCTACTTCAAATTAACTGGCGGCAAACGCATCTTTAAGATGGCGCCGCTTCAACATCATTTCGAACTTATGGGTTGGGGAGAAGTAACAATTGTCCTGCGGTTCTGGATTATTGCCGGTCTTTGTGTTGCAGCAGGACTTGGACTCTTCTACGCCCAGTGGGTAAATAGTTAAGCAGGATGGGCGATGACAATTAATTTCTATGGCTCACGAATTCTTGTCCTGGGTGCAGGCGTTACTGGACTTGTTGTCGCCAAGTCACTTTCTAAACGTGGCGCGTTGATTTCGATAGCAGATGATCAAATCAGTGCAGTAGATGGTTTCGATGTAGCTACTTCGAAATCATTTGATGTAAAGAATTTTGATGCGGTGATAGTTTCGCCAGGATGGAGACCGGATCACCCCTTGATAACTGATGCGATTTCGGCCGGTATAAAGATCATGAATGAGATCGATTTAGCATGGTCTCTGCGAGCAGAACTAGTGCCAGCTCAAAGATGGATTGCTTTAACTGGCACTAATGGAAAGACAAGCACCGTGGAGTTAACTGCCGCGATGTTGTGCGAGGGTGGAATCTCAGCGGTTGCTTGCGGAAATGTCGGGACAACAGTTTTGGAATCTGTAGAAAGTTCTGAAAATTATCAAGTATTAGTCTTAGAACTATCATCCTTTCAATTGCACTGGTTGCATGAGGCTGAATTTGATTTTGCAGCAGTATTAAACATTGCACCAGATCATGTCGATTGGCATGGAGATTTTGAGAGTTATGCCGCAGCAAAGATGTCGATTCTAGATCGCACAAACACTGGAGTATTTAACGCTGGTGACCCTGAAGTTCTAACAAGGGCTACGAATTGGCAGGGTCGAAAAGTATTTTTCTCCCTTGAAACTCCTGGCCCTGGTGAACTTGGCGTCGTGGAAGATCTCTTAGTGGATCGCGCATTTGTTGTTGATCCGCAAGAGGCGGTGATATTGGCAGAGGTTCTAGAGGTCGTTCCAACTGTGCCACACAGCGTTTCAAATGCTCTGGCCGCATCTGGGTTAGCTCGCGCCATGGGCGTTGACCATAAATCAATTCAACGAGCGATTCGCAATTTTAAACCTGGTCGCCATCGTATTGAGACAATTCTAGTAAGAGATGAAATTACTTGGATAGATGATTCCAAAGCGACTAATCCACACGCAGCGGCTGCTTCGCTGTTAGGGACTCTCTCCACGATCTGGATCGCTGGTGGCTTAGCAAAAGGTGCGCAGATGGATAAGTTGGTGGAGCGTTGCAAATCTAGAATCAAAGCGGTGATATTGATCGGAACAGATCGTGAGTTAATCGCTACTGAACTCCGTCGCCAAGTGCCAGAGGTTGAAATTATTTATATAGAAACTGATTCTGCTTATGTAAAAGGTGGAGCCAGTAATTCATTGATGGAGGCCGTTGTTTCCGCGGCAAGATTGCGGGCGAGTGCGGGAGATACGGTATTGCTAGCACCGGCATGTGCATCAATGGATCAGTTTATTTCCTATTCCGATCGGGGCGATCGTTTTGCGGCTGCCGTAATAAAGGAGAACTTGTGAGCAAAGCCGGAGAAAAATTTCTAACAAAGCCCGTAAACAATTTTTACATTCTTGCGATAAGTGCTCTTTCGCTATCAATAATTGGCCTAGTGATGGTCTTTTCAGCTTCCTCGATTCATGCTCTAGATACTCGGGGAAATGCCGTTGCCATCGTCTCGCGTCAGTTTGCTTTTCTTGCAATCTCAATACCAGTTGCGATATTTTTATCACAACGCTCATTGGCGCAATGGCGTTTGTTAGCCAGGTTTGGGCTAGTGCTATCGGCAATTATTCTCCTAATTTTGCAAATTCCAGGTGTGGGTAAAACAGTGAATGGAAATACCAATTGGATTGCTCTTCCTTTTGTTGACGTACAACCAAGTGAGCTGGCTAAATTTTTACTAATTCTTTGGGCCGGCTATATGTTGTCCAACGAAGAGCGCACTGGAAAATCGCGAGTAAACGTCTTTGCCCTGATCGGTCCTGGTTTCGCACTTGTTATGGTGTTGGTATTACTTGGTAATGACTTGGGAACAACCTGTGTGATAGCGGCAATTCTTGGTGGAATGCTATTTATTTCAGGAATCGAACTTCGCGTCTTTGGAACCTTAATCGCCATCGGCGCAGTCGCTTTTGCTGGACTAATTGTGACTGCTAGTTATCGCATTGATCGTTTTCTAGTTGTTCTCGATCCGTTTGCAGTCGAGGACTACAAGAATGCTGGTTGGCAACCAGCCCATAGTTTATTGGGCTTAGCAACGGGCGGAATTTTCGGTGTTGGGTTAGGTGGCAGCCGACAAAAATGGGGCAACTTAGCAGAGGCACATACCGACTTTATCTTCGCTGTTATAGGTGAAGAGTTAGGACTGCTTGGAACGCTGGCAGTTCTCTTATTATTGGCTGCAATAATTTATTCAATCTTTAAGATTTCACTTCGTTGTAAAGATCCAATGTCACGCTATGTGGGATCAGGAATTGGATGTTTGATAGCAATTCAAACTATTCTCAATGTTGGATCTGCCACTAGCGTTCTGCCAGTAGTTGGAGTGACTCTGCCATTTGTCTCATATGGCGGTTCAGCGTTAATTTCTCTCTATCTTGGTTTGGGCTATGTATTTGGCAGCGCATTACGCGATCCAGAAGTGAAAGTTGAACTACAAAAAGCTATTGAACGGCGTAGATTACGCACATCATGAAGATAGTTTTTGCTGGCGGTGGAACTGCAGGCCATATAGAACCTGCACTCGCGGTGGCACGGCTCTGGCGACAAAACCATCCCGGCGATGAGCTGCAATTTATTGGAACGGCTAGCGGTTTAGAGAATCAATTAGTTCCAGCAGCGGGTTTTAAATTAAGTCACATCCCTAAGGTGGTAATTCCCAGAAAATTATCTCTGAAATTACTCAAAGTTCCCCTTACTTTATCTAGTTCCTTTCTTGCAGCGCGCAAGCTATTAAATGGCGCTGATCTCTTGATTGGCTTTGGGGGATATGTGTCAGCACCGGCTTACCTAGCCGCCAAATCTCTGCGCGTTCCATTCGTTGTTCACGAGGCAAATGCCAGACCAGGTTTTGCAAATCGTTTAGGTGCTCGTCTTAGCCCATATTGCGCGATCTCCCAGCCTGTTCAATCAGGTGTGCTGCAAAGCGCCTTGGTGACAGGGATTCCGTTGCGTGAAGACGTTGCCACAGCGCTGGTAAAGAGTGCAGGTGACTGGACTGGTTCGCGTGCCAGGGCCAAGCGTGCTCTAGGTTTTTCATCGACCGAACCTTTAGTGCTTGCCTTCTTTGGTTCTCAAGGCTCAGTTGCATTAAATCAAGTCATTGCGCAATCTCTGCCATCGCTGCTCGCCAACGGGTCTCAACTGCTGCATGCTGTCGGCAAGTTAAATGCTTTGCCGCCAAGGCAGGAGCGCTATAAATCCACGGCATATATTGAAGATATGGCGATGGCGTATTTAGCTGCTGATTTAATTATTAGCCGCAGCGGCGCAATTTCATGCTCAGAAGTAAATGCCCTTGGAAAATACGCTTTATTTATCCCACTGCCAATCGGTAACGGGGAACAGAGTTTCAATGCCAACTCGCTAGTATCGCAAGGTAGAGCCGAAGTTCTCCAGCAGAACAAATTCACTTCTGCTTGGCTTAACTTAAATATAAACCGCCTACTAAATCTTGCTGCCTCATCTGCAGATACTGGATCAGATAGTGATGCGCTAGCAACTGAAAAAATTGTTAATTACATGCAATACGCCTTGAAAAGTCAGGTGAGCTAATGCCCAATAAAGTGAGTCCGCTCAATAATTGGATCGGTAAGCGTCTGCACTTTATCGGCATTGGTGGAGCAGGGATGAGTGGACTAGCCCGCATTGCCTTGTCTCACGGGATAACTGTTACTGGTTCAGATGCTAAAGATTCAACTGTTTTAAGCGCTCTTGCGGCCCTTGGTGCAGAAGTACATGCCGCGCACAAAACCGAACAAGTAGATGGCGCTAATTTTGTAGTTTTCTCCACTGCAATAAATCCATTGAATGTCGAACTAATTCGTGCCCGGGAATTGAAATTGCCAATCCTCACTCGCGCACAGGCGCTGGCGACTTTGATGTCGGAATCGCGCAGCCTTGCAGTTGCAGGTACACATGGAAAGACAACCACTTCATCGATGCTCGCCGTGGCGTTGCAAGCATGTGGGCTCGATCCTTCCTTTGCCATCGGTGGCACTCTGACTTCCTCAGGTTCTAATGCGCACCGCGGAACAGGTGATTTATTTATAGCCGAAGCGGATGAATCCGATGGATCATTTATTGAATATCACCCATATGCAGCAATTGTTACCAATGTCGAACACGATCACGTTGATTTCTTCGCGACAGCTGCTGATGTAACCAGGGCATTTTCTGAATTTGCTGATTCAATTTCGCGGGATGGATTTCTCGTCTACTGCGCCGACGATGCCGGTTCTTCACTATTAGCCTCAACTGTGCTCGAAATAAGGAAGATTTCTTATGGTGCGACAGAGGGTTCAGAATTGTTTATCGACTCAGTTAACCTACTGCCGATGGGCTCAACCTCGCGCGTTATTTGGCGCGGTCGAACCATTGGCACAATGTCACTTCAGGTACCCGGGCTACACAATGTATTAAATGCTGGCGCAGCGCTGGCTATGGCCTTAGCTCTAGGAGCTCCTGCCGCAGAAGCGCTAAATGGTTTAGCGAGTTTTCATGGCACAGGCCGTCGTTTTGAATTAAAGGCAACGGTCCATGGAATCCGCGTTATCGATGATTACGGGCACCACCCAACCGAGATTGATGTAACCCTGACTGCAGCCAAGCGCTACGCCGGCGATGGTCGGGTTCTAGTTGTTTTCCAGCCACATCGTTATTCACGTACAAAAGCATTTATGAATGAGTTTGCCCGCGCTTTATCTATTGCAGATGAGGTTGTACTGCTAGAGATATATGCGGCAAGTGAAGCGCCGATTACAGGGATTACTTCCGAGACTATTGCGGAGCAGATGGAGCATGGACGCTTTATACCTAATTTCCTGGAAGCATCAGACTGGGTAATTGATAACGCCAGGCCTGGTGATGTGATTATCACACTTGGTGCCGGTGATGTTAATTCGCTAGCTCCAATTATTAGCGACGGACTGGCACGCCGTTTTAATTAACGGCGCAACTTATGAAAGTTAAGTCACCACGAACTCTGGTTGCTAGCGCTTTGGCAGTCTTAATCTTCGGTGGGGGATCCTATGTTCTGGGATGGTCGAACCTTTTAACAGTGCGCAGTATCGCAATCACCGGTGCGCCCACTGAGCAATCTAAAGAGATAATTACCCGCTCACTTGGTTTAGAGATCGGCGAGAAGTTAGCGCGAGTAGATCCGCGTTCCATCTCTGCAAGATTGGCTGCAAACAATTGGATCCAATCTTCACAAGTCTCACGCAATTGGCTAAATGGAAAAGTTGCAATATCCATTACCTCTCGCGTCCCTGTGGCGCTATACACCGAACCTGGCCAACCTCAAGTGGCACTTGATGCTTCCGGAAAAATATTTATCCTACAAGCAGATCTGCCAGAGGGGCTCCCGAAAGTTTCTGCAACTTCTGTCGCTAGCGGATTAGCTGCGATAAAAGTCTTCACAGAATTACCTACAGAATTTAGCGCCGGCATAGATCGACTCAGCGCTGCTCGGCCAACTAACCTCTTAATTTACGGCGTATTTTCAGGGCGAGATATGCGAATAATTTGGGGCGATGGGTTAGATACTGATTTGAAAATAAAAGTAATCACTGCACTTCTTGATCAGCCTGAAAATAAATCGATTCGAATGATTGATGTAACCGCTCCACATGCACCAATTGTGAAGTGAATTTGAGTGAATTGCAGATAGAAGTTTCATTAATAAATAGAATAAATAGTATGAGTCGGTCTTTGCTTTCGTGCTAATAACGCCTTACGTTGCCCTCATTAAAGAGAGTAGAAATGTAATTCTCAAGTAGAGGTTTACAGTTCTAAAGGAGGAACTTGTGGCTGCACCACAGAATTATTTAGCCGTTATCAAAGTTGTTGGAATTGGTGGCGGTGGAGTTAACGCAATCAATCGCATGATTGATGTCGGATTAAAAGGCGTTGAGTTCATTGCAATAAATACTGATGCACAACATTTGTTGATGAGTGATGCCGATGTGAAATTAGATATTGGTCGCACATCAACAAAAGGACTCGGTGCCGGTGCTGCTCCTGAAAAGGGACGTCAAGCTGCAATTGATCACATAGAAGATATTGAAGAAATTTTACGTGGTGCAGATATGGTTTTCATTACCGCTGGTGAAGGTGGTGGTACCGGAACAGGTGGCGCACCAATCGTTGCAAAGATTGCGCGCGATCTCGGCGCGCTAACTATTGGCGTTGTAACTCGTCCTTTCTCATTTGAAGGAAAAATTAGATCAGCACAGGCAGATGAAGGAATCGAACTCTTACGTGCAGAAGTAGATACCCTGATAGTTATTCCTAATGATCGCTTGCTTGCAATTTCAGATCGCAACATCACAGCAGTAGATGCCTTCAAGAGCGCGGATCAAGTTCTGCTTTCTGGCGTTCAGGGAATCACCGAAATTATTACCCAACCCGGCTTAATCAACCTCGACTTTGCAGATGTTAAAACTGTTATGACAGATGCTGGATCCGCCTTGATGGGTATCGGATCTGCGCGTGGAGAAAACCGCGCCACCCGTGCCGCCGAACTTGCAATCTCTAGTCCGCTGCTTGAAGCATCAATTGATGGAGCCATGGGCGTTCTGCTTTCAGTCGCAGGTGGTTCCGATCTTGGACTCTTTGAAATTAACGAAGCGTGTGAGCTCGTGCAATCTGCAGCTCATCCAGATGCACGCATCATCTTTGGAACAACAATTGACGATGCTCTCGGTGATGAAGTTCGTGTAACAGTCATCGCAGCTGGTTTTGACGGCGGAGAACCTAAGAAGGTTTATGTTCCTGTAATCGATAAGTCAACGCTCACCGGTATTGCAAATCCAATTCCTGCCAATGATCCGATTTCAGTGGCGCTAGAACTCGATGGTTCCTCTCCTCGCAGGCGAGTGACCTTTGAAGAACTAGTCGCTGAAGACGAGATCGATGTTCCCGACTTCATGAAGTAAAAGTGAGGCACTCCTTTTGCGAGTGAGAAACTAACTATGTTGGCAACTTTTACAGATCGATCAGGCGGTGTCAGTCAAGGTGCATTCACTTCCCTTAATTTAGGCGAGCATGTAAGTGATGTTCTGCAAGATGTGCAGGCAAACCGCTCACTCCTTACTAATAAATTTGGACCAGTGCAATTTATGAACCAAGTCCACGGCAGCCGGATTGTGATTATCGAAAGCGTTACCGATGAAGTCCCGACGGCAGATGCGCTAGTTACCGGAATTGCGGGAGTCACTCTTGCAGTAATGGTGGCCGATTGCATTCCATTACTTCTTACTTCAGCAGAGGCGGTCGCAGCAGTGCATGTTGGTCGTCGTGGTCTATTAAATGGCGTTGCTCTTAAGACAGTTGAACTGATGCGTGAGATGGGGGCGAGAAAAATCCACGCGGTATTAGGACCCGCTATTTGCGGCCGTTGTTATGAAGTCTCACAAGAGGTACATGATGAAGTCGTGGCGTTTCATCCATTGGCAAGTGCGCAGACTGCGGCAGGTACACCAGCGTTAGACATATCGAAAGCGCTTGCAGCCTCACTTACGGCAGAAGGCATTTCTGAAATTAGAGATCTGCAAATCTGTACAGTTGAAAGTGCAGATCATTTTTCTTATCGCCGAGATGGACTTACGGGGCGACAAGTTGGGTTGGTCAGTCTATGAATTCTCGGGCACAAGAGATCGCTGCCGCTTTAGCAAGCGTTGAAGTTCGAATAACAACTGCTGCAGTAACGGCAGGTCGCAAGCGCAGCGAGTTAACTTTGATAGCGGTGACAAAGACTTATCCAGCAGGTGATGTCCAAATTTTGGCTGATCTGGGAGTCAGCAACTTCGGTGAAAATCGCAGCGATGAAGGTTCGGAGAAATCACAACTCATTGCAGGAACTTGGCATTTTCAGGGCCAAGTTCAGGGGAGAAAATTAAAAGATATTGCGAGTTGGGCAACATATATTCATTCAATAGATTCTGGTGAGCACATCACCAAGTTGTCACGAATCTGCTCAGAAAAGGGTCGCAAAATTTCGATCTTCCTACAGTTCTCACTCGATGGCGCACCAGAACGTGGGGGAGTTCGTGCAGATCAGTTAGGGCAGTTAGCCGATCAAGTTGCAGCCGATCCCAATCTGCATTTAGCGGGTCTGATGTGTGTGCCACCAGTTGAGTATGGCTTTGATCGTGCCTTTGGTGAAATAGCAAAAGTACATAGCGCCTTTAAAATGGGCTTTCCCGATGCAGTTGGACTATCTGCCGGAATGAGCTCTGACTTTGAAGTGGCAATTGCTTATGGTGCGACACATCTGCGCGTAGGTAGTGAAATCCTCGGTTCGCGCGCTTATCACCCCTAAACTTTACCTATGTCGGCACTTAACAAAATGATGGGCTACCTCGGTCTAGTAGATACTGAAGATCAAGCTCAAGTTGAAGCAACTCCCGTACGCGCAAGCGATCGTCCTTCTCGGGATGTATCACGTCTTTCACGTGATCGCGCAGGAGTAACAGTCGTTGGCTCAACAGTTGCACAATCAACACAACCAGAAGCCAATTACCACATCATCACTTTGCAACCACGCTCTTACAGCGAAGCGCGCAAAATGGGCGAGCACTATCGCGAAGGCAATCCTGTAATCATTAATCTTGATGACATGGAAGAGTCAGAGCGCAAGCGTTTGGTCGACTTCGCTAGCGGTTTAGTATTTGGTCTTCACGGACGTATCGAACGTGTAAGTCATAAAGTATTTCTCTTATCTCCTGCCAATGTAAATGTAAGCAGTGAAGATAAGACCGCTGCTGCGCAAGCCAGCTTCTTTAACCAGAGCTGATTTAGCAAGCAGGTCGCTAGATAACTATGATTACAAACCTGCTCTTAACACTTCTTGATCTTTTCAAGTACGCGCTCTTTATTCGTTTGATCATCGATTATGTCCGCATCTTTGCGCGCAATTGGCGGCCAAACTCATTTTTGATCGCTGTTTTCGAATTCATTTATACACTAACAGATCCACCGATGAAATTTGTAGGCAGATTTGTTCCTCCGCTTCGTTTAGGTGGAGTCTCACTTGATTTATCTTTTATAGTTCTTTTAATTGCTATTGGCTTAGTTAAAAGCCTCATCGTAGTTCTGTTTTAAGCGTTAAGCCTTTTCTAGGATTGCGCTAATCGCAAGATCGTTATCTTCTGCAGGAATACCTGGGTCGTGAGTAAATTCCAAAGCTAAAACTTCATCGCTGATATGGCTAGCAGCAGATGAGATTGCCAAGACGATTGCCGGATCAGTGTTCCAACGCACCTTAATGCGATCAGAGATTTCAAAGCCATCGCTCTTGCGACGTTCCTGGATAAAGCGAATTACTTCACGAACATTTCCGGCATCAATTAACGCTTGCGAAAGTGCTAAATCGAGGGCAACAGATTCACCCTCATGGCTTGCCACCATCCAACCGCTCTTTGGTACTTCTGTAATCACGAGATCTTCAAGTTCTATATCCCACGTTGCAACCTTGCTGGCTCCAGTCGAGCGAAGAGTTTTAACGAGCGCCGTTGCATCGGTAGCTGCAATTGCCTTAGCGATATCTTGAACTTCCTTGCCGTACTTGGCGCCGAGTGATTTGAAATTTGCCTTGATTGAAATATTTACTAAATCTCCATCGGCATCGGCAATATCTGCAAGGTCAATCACATTTAGCTCATCTGAGATCTGGTCCCTCATATCCTTCGGCAACTTTGACCATCCGTTGGCCGAAATCAGTGCACGTTGCAGTGGCTGGCGGATTTTGATCGCAGACTCGGCGCGAGCGGCGCGACCGAGCTCCACAACCCGACGAGTCATTGCAACCTGCGCATTTAACTCAAGATTAATTAGAGCAGCATTGGCTACTGGAAAATTAGTTAAGTGAACTGAATCGGCAACTTTTGGATCGGCCATCTTTACCAATTCTTGCCAGACATGTTCGGTGATAAATGGAACCATCGGTGCCAAGAGTTGGGTCAGTGTTACTAGACATTCGTGCAAGGTGCCAAGTGCTGCAACATCGCCATCCCAGAAGCGACGACGCGAGCGACGCACATACCAATTAGATAGATCATCGATGAAACGTGCCAGCGCCTTTCCTGCAACTTGCGAATCAAATTCTTCATAAGCGGCATCAACTTCCTGGATTAAGGAATTGAGTTCGCTCAAGATCCAACGATCCATCATGGAGCGATCTTTAACCGCTGGGATCTGGGAAATTTCGAAGTTCGATGATTGGGCGTAGAGAGTATGGAAGGAGATGGTGTTCCAGTAAGTAAGCAAAGTCTTTCGAACAACATCGCTGATGGCATCGTGGCCCACCCGACGTGCTGACCATGGGGAACCTGCAGCCAACATGTACCACCGCACAGCATCGGCGCCATGTTGATCCATTAATTCAATTGGCTCAAGCACGTTGCCCACATGCTTGCTCATCTTGCGACCATCTTTATCTAAGATATGGCCCAGGCAGAGCACGCTCTTATAAGAGCCTTTATCAAATACCAAGGTACCGATAGCCATCAAGGTATAGAACCAGCCACGGGTTTGATCAATTGCTTCGCAGATAAAATCAGCAGGATAAGCAGCTTCAAATTTTTCAACTGAGCCCGGCTTATGCGGATAACCCCATTGCGCAAATGGCATCGCGCCAGAGTCATACCAACAATCGATAACTTCAGGAACGCGTGTCATTGTTTTGCCACAGGCAGCGCAAGGGAAATTAATGTCATCTACAAAAGGACGGTGCGGATCTAAGTTAGAAAGTTCTTGCCCGGCAAGTGCTCCTAGTTCTGCAAGTGAATCAACACAGATTTCATGCTTTTCTTCGCAACGCCAAATTGGAAGGGGAGTACCCCAATAGCGATTCCGGGATAGTGCCCAGTCAATATTGTTATTTAGCCAATCTCCATAGCGACCAGTCTTAATCGTTTCAGGATGCCAGTTGGTCTGATTATTCTCGCGGATCAACGCATCTTTAATTGATGTTGTGCGGATATACCAAGAAGGTTGTGCGTAATAAATTAACGCAGTATGGCAGCGCCAGCAATGCGGATAAGGGTGCTCAAATGGTTGGTGCTTATATAAAACTTCACGCGATTTAAGTTCCTTCACCAATATTTTGTCGGCATCTTTAAAGAAGATTCCACCAACTAGTGGCACATCGCTTAAGAATCTTCCATCAGGTGCGATTGGATTTACCACCGGCAGTCCATAACCACGACAGACCGCTAGGTCATCGGCGCCAAAGGCGGGGGATTGGTGGACTAGCCCTGTTCCGTCTTCGGTAGTGACATAAGTTGCAAGAACTACAAAATGTGAGTCTGGGATATCAACTAAATCAAGGGGGCGCTTATATTTGGTGTGTTCTAGATCCTTACCTTTAATTGTTCTAAGTACTCTAACTTCGCCAGTCAGGGCTGACAGAAGTGGTTCGGCAACTACCAATACTTCCCGGTTCTCTTCAACGCCAACTTCGGCTACAACATAATCGACATCGGGATGCACTGCGATTGCAGTATTTGAAACTAGCGTCCAAGGAGTTGTAGTCCAAACCAAAAGCGCAGCGCCTAGTTCAGCAAGTTCACCAGATGTGATCGGAAAGCGCACATAAACGGAAGGATCTGTAACTGTTTCATATCCTTGCGCAAGTTCATGATCTGAAAGCCCGGTTCCGCAACGCGGGCAATATGGAGCAACGCGATGATCTTGAACTAAGAGACCTTTTTTCCAAATCTCTTTTAGGCTCCACCAAACACTTTCTACATATTCTGGAGCCATAGTCCAATAGGCTTGATCAAAATCAACCCAGAAACCCATGCGGTTGGTCATCGTTGTGAAAGCGCCAACGTGGCGAGTTACAGATTCTCGACACATTTCATTAAAGGCAGCGATTCCATATTTTTCAATGTCGCCTTTTCCAGAAAATCCCAACTCTTTTTCAACTGCAATTTCAACTGGCAAACCGTGGCAATCCCAACCTGCTTTGCGGGTTACATATTTACCCTTCATTGTTTGATAACGCGGAAAGACATCTTTAAAAACGCGCGCTTCAATATGGTGGGTGCCAGGCGCTCCGTTAGCAGTTGGTGGGCCTTCATAGAATGTCCATGGCTGGGCGCCAACTCGCGCCGCAGTGCTTGCCTGGAAAATTGAGTGCGTGCGCCAGAAATCCAAAATCGAACGTTCCATCGCGGGAAGGTCGATTTGAGCAGAAATTGGACGCATAGTCATGAGAGGCAGAGTCTAATCCCTCACCCTGATTTACATGATCACTCTAATTAAAAGGTAAGAATTCACGCCGTCCCTGAGTGGCAAAGTTGGTGGTGCGCCAAAAAGAGCATAAGGTGCGCGGCGTGCCAGCAAAAAAGAAAGCCTCTGCGAAGAAGGTAGCTAAGAAAGCCCCTGTGAAAAAGGCGGCTAAGAAAGCTCCTGCGAAAAAAGTGGCTAAGAAGGCACCCGCCAAAAAAGTGCCAGCAAAGAAATCTGCTGCCAAAAAAGCGCCAGCAAAGAAATCTGCTGCCAAAAAAGCGCCAGCAAAGAAATCTGCTGCTAAAAAAGCGCCAGGTCGCCCGTTCCCTTCAAAAGTTGGCAAGACAACGCTTACAGTTGATGAGAAATCGCAGACCGTTAGCGTTGCAACCGTTGTTGCACCAGTTTCAACTCCTGTGATTGAAGAACGTCGACTAGTCATGCCCCCACCTCCACGCCCAGTAAAGAGCGGCAAGAAAGTTGCACCACTTAAGCCAATTAAGGCAGCGCCGACTCCAGTTACTGCCAGCGATGGTGAGGCGCCATGGTCTGTCGGAGAGTTAAAATCTGTCCGCACCGAAATTGCTAAAGATTTAGCGCGGCTTCGCATAGAACTGGCGCACGTAGAAGCCGAAATGAATGAGTTAATTACCGAATCTGGTGAAGGCGCCGGAGATGATCAGGCAGATTCTGGCACTAAGACATTCGAACGCGAACACGAGATGTCCTTGGTTATCAATGCCCGAGATATGGTCTTGCAGACCGAGCGCGCTCTTGATCGTATCGATAATAAGACTTATGGAAATTGTGAAGAATGCGGCTATGCAATCGGTAAGGCACGACTCCAAGTTTTTCCTCGCGCAACTCTCTGCATGATCTGCAAGCAGAAGGAAGAGCGGCGCTAAGGTGCGCCCCAGTTCTAAACTCTGGAAAAGGCTCTACACGATTGCTTGGGCCGTTTGGCTCTTTGATTTTGCTACAAAAGTTTGGGCAATTAACAATCTAAGTGCAAGTAACCCCACCAAAATAATCGGTAATTTTCTGCAGTTAACTCTTATCCGAAATTCAGGCGCCGCATTTAGCCTGGCACAAGGTGCGACGATTATCTTTACTCTTTTCGCAATATTCGTTGTGGGAGCAATTGCATATTTTGCACCACGCATCACATCTGGCGGCTGGTCAGTAGTTCTAGGACTAGCCCTTGGTGGAGTCCTTGGCAATCTCACTGATCGCATCTTTCGCAGCCCCGGATATTTCACTGGACATGTAATTGATTGGATAGAGCTGACGCATTGGCCAGTATTTAACTTGGCAGATAGCGCTATTGTGGTTGCAGCAGGTATCGCAATAGTTCTTTCGATCCGCAATATCTCACCGATGGGGGCTTAAATGTCACGCGAAGCGCGCACTCTAAGTGTTCCTGAAGGCGTTGCCGGTGAACGTATCGATAGTGCTTTAACACGAGTTCTTGGACTATCTCGCACCGCAATTGTTAGGTTGCTTGAAGATGGCGACATCACTTCTGGTGGTCGCGCTATGACAAAATCCGAACGCGTTACAGATGGTCAAATTATTGATGTTCTAATGCCGGAACCGTTAAATCAAGATCCTATTCCGCTGACTCCGCTTGCTGGTTTAACTGTTGTTTATGATGATGAAGAAATTGTCGTAATTGATAAGCCGGTCGGATGCGCAGCACACCCCAGTCCGGGTTGGATGGGTCCAACAGTTGTTGGCGCACTTACTGCAGCCGGATACACAATCTCTACATCAGGTCCGGCCGAGAGAGCGGGCATCGTTCACCGCCTAGATGTTGGTACCAGTGGCTTGATGATTGTAGCCAAGACTGACCGTGCATACTCAAAATTAAAAGATGCCTTCCGCAATCACGAAGTCGAAAAAACTTATCACGCACTTGTGCAAGGACATATGGATCCAGTCACTGGAACAATTGATGCGCCAATCGATCGTCATCCTAAAGAAGATCATCGTTTTGCAGTTGTTGCAACAGGAAAAGAGAGTATTACTCACTATGAAGTAATCGAGTTCTACCGTTCGGTCTCGCTAGTAAAAGTTGAATTAGAAACTGGTCGTACTCACCAAATTCGCGTTCACTTCTCTGCCCTCAACCACCCACTAGTTGGTGACACCACTTATGGAGCAGATCCAGTGCTTGGAAAATCCTTAAGAATGTCACGGCCATGGTTACATGCACTCGAACTGCGCTTTGACCATCCCGTTACCAAGCAAACGCTAGTTTTAAAGGCTGCCTATGCACCTGACCTTCAGGCTTGCCTGGCGTTGCTATCCGAAGCTGTTCTGCCTTAACCACTAACCTTGTGCAACTGTGACGACTGAGAACCCAAAACCTGCTGCGAATAAACGCGACTCTTTCGTACACCTGCACGTTCACACCGAGTACTCAATGCTCGATGGCGCTGCTCGCGTGGGAGATTTAGTCGAAGAAGTTGCACGCTTAGAAATGCCTGCGATTGCAATGACCGATCATGGAAATGTTTTTGGAGCCTTTGATTTTTATAAGCAAGCCACAAAGGCTGGGGTTAAACCAATCATCGGCATTGAAGCCTATGTTGCACCTGAGTCGCGTCACGATAAGAAACGTGTGCAATGGGCAGATGGCGGAGATGATGATGTCTCCGGTGGTGGGGCATATACACATATGACGATCTTGGCCGAGAACAATCACGGCTTAGCAAACCTATTTCGCCTTTCGTCGCTGGCATCCCTTGAAGGCTATTACTACAAACCACGTATGGATCGCGAACTGCTCTCAAAGTATGCCGATGGGCTAATCGCAACTACGGGATGTCCGGGTGGTGAAATCCAGACTCGCTTGCGTATGGGTAATTACAAAGAAGCGATGCGTGCGGCAAGTGATTACCGAGATATTTTTGGGGCCAATAATTTCTTTTTAGAGTTAATGGACCACGGAATTGACGTTGAAACGCGAGTAAAGGCAGATTTGCTAAAGCTCGGTCGCGAATTAAAACTGCCGCTGCTTGCCACCAACGATCTGCACTACACGCGACATGAAGATGCACCGGCACACGAGGCTCTCCTCTGCGTTCAATCTGGGTCAACCCTGGCCGATCCAAAGCGATTTAAATTTGATAATGATGAGTTCTATTTAAAGACTCCTGCACAAATGCGCGAACTCTTCAAAGATATCCCGGAAGCATGTGATAACACCTTACTTATTGCCGAGCGCTGTAATGTCAAATTGCGCGAAGGTGAAAATTTAATGCCAGCCTTTGCTGTTCCAACGGGGGAGACCGAAGATAGTTGGTTACGTAAAGAATCCGAACGTGGGTTACAAAATCGTTTCGGTGACAGTGTGACTCAACCTCATATAGATCGCCTTAACTACGAACTTGGCGTTATGGAGAAGATGGGATTCCCTGGCTACTTCCTCGTCGTTGCAGACTTAGTTAGTTATGCCAGAAAAGTTGGAATTCGAGTTGGCCCAGGTCGTGGATCTGCGGCGGGATCTTTAGTTGCTTACTCACTTGGCATCACTGGGTTGGATCCCATCGAACATGGATTACTTTTCGAACGCTTCTTAAATCCAGAACGTATTTCAATGCCGGATATCGATCTGGACTTTGATGAAAGACGTCGTGGAGAGATGATTCGCTATGCAACTGAAAAATATGGTTCAGACCGTGTTGCGCAAATAATCACTTACGGAACAATCAAATCTAAGCAATCCATAAAGGATGCCACCCGTGTTCTTGGTTATCCATATGTAATTGGTGAGAGGTTAACCAAGGCTCTTCCGCCATCGGTGATGGGTAAAGACATTTCTCTCTCTGGCGTCTTTGATAGAACTGATCCACGTCATGGTGAAGCTGGTGAATTCCGTGAGCTCTATCAAAGTGATCCTGATTCTAAAAAAGTTGTCGATCTGGCGCGAGGTTTAGAAGGTTTGAAACGACAGTGGGGAGTTCATGCTGCAGGTGTAATTCTCTCGCGTGAGCCACTGCTAGATGTAATTCCAATCCATCGTCGCGAGGCCGATGGAGCGATCATCACCCAATTCGATATGGGTGCTTGCGAATCCACGGGTTTATTAAAGATGGACTTCCTTGGCCTGCGAAATCTTTCAGTATTAGATGATGCGCTCTTAAATATTACAGAAAATCAAGGAATAGATGTAGTGCTGGAAGATTTACCACTTCATGATCAAAAGACTTTTGAACTCTTATCGCGCGGTGACACCCTTGGTGTATTCCAACTCGATGGTGGACCAATGCGCGCGCTACTTCGAAGCATGTCGCCCGATTCATTTGCAGATATTTCTGCAGTCATCGCCCTTTACCGTCCAGGTCCAATGGGAGAAAATGCCCACAATAACTATGCCGATCGCAAAAATGGGCGCAAGCCGGTAGAACCAATTCACCCAGAACTCTTTGAACCCTTGCAGGAAATTTTGGGAGATACCTACGGCCTTATTGTTTATCAAGAGCAAGTAATGGCGATTGCCCAAAAGGTTGCAGGATTCTCACTTGGCCGCGCCGATTTATTGCGTAAGGCGATGGGTAAGAAAAATAAGGAAATCCTAGATAAAGAATATGTTCCATTCGAAGCCGGCATGAAAGCAAATGGTTTCTCAACTGCCGCCATTAAACGTTTATGGGATGTCTTGATCCCATTCTCGGATTACGCATTCAACCGCGCCCACAGTGCTGCATATGGTGTTGTTTCATTCTGGACTGGCTACCTAAAAGCAAATTATCCAACTGAATATATGGCGGCCCTGCTAACAAGTGTTCGTGATGATAAAGATAAATCTGCTCTCTATTTATCTGAGTGTCGCCGGATGGGAATAAAGGTATTGGCGCCTGATGTAAATGAATCAAATGCCGAGTACACCGCACGCGGTAAAGATATTCGCTTTGGCCTTGCCGCAATTCGTAACGTCGGTGAAGGAGTTGTTGCCTCAATTAAGAGCGCGCGCGCGACTAAGGGAACATTTACATCTTTTGGAGATTTCCTTGCCAAAGTCGACGCACAGGTTTGCAATAAGAAAACAATCGAATCACTTATTAAAGGTGGAGCATTTGATTCTTTACAGCATCCCCGCAAAGGCTTGATGACAATTTACCTTGAGGCAATTGATTCGGTTATCGAAACTAAACGCGCTGAGGCGATCGGACAGTTCGATCTCTTTGGCGGAGAATCAATGACCCAAGTCGCTGGCTTAGAGATTGAAATTCCAATTTTCGAATGGGACAAGGCAACTTTATTAGTTTTTGAACGTGAAATGTTGGGACTTTATGTATCCGATCATCCATTGTTAGGTGTGGAACATATTTTGCGTTCTAATACCGACATGTCCATCAGCGCGCTCTTAGCTGATGAGAGCACTCCAGATGGCGTGATCACTCTTGGGGGGCTGATTACTGGTGTACAAAGAAAAGTTTCGCGGCAAGGTTCTTCATGGGCAATCGTGAGCCTGGAAGATCTCGAAGGTGCAGTAGAAGTTCTCTTCTTTGCAAACACCTATAACCAATATGCGATGACGCTGATTGAAGATCGAGTCGTAACTGTGCGCGGACGTTTCGAACGTCGCGATGAGGTAGTGAAATTTACTGCAATAGAAATGAAATCTCTTGATATCTCAACTGGTCCTGTTAGTCCGCTACTTATCTCGATGCCGGTTTCGCAATGCACTCCGCCTATTGTCGATCGCATGAAAGAGATCTTGCGCTCTCACCCTGGAAAACGTGAAGTTCATATGCAAATTGATGATCAAGGAACTCTGACGACCATGAAGATTGATGCGCTAGTCACCGCATCACCAAGTCTGAGCGCCGATCTCAAATCAATTCTCGGACCAGACTGCTTGATCCGAATTTAATCGCCGTACTTGTATTACGGGCTAGCCATTAGACTTGGCCCATGATTCGTACGCTTGATCTGCGCGGTAAATCTCTTACCAAGGCTGGCTATCAGCGCGCTATTCCTCGTGCAACTTTAGATATCGCAGCTGCAATGCTGGTTATTGAACCAATATTAGAACGTGTCAAAAACGGTGATGAATCTGAATTGATTAAACTTGCGCAAGAATTTGATGGTGTCACTCCACTTTCAATCAAGGTCTCAAAAGGTGCGCTAGATAAGGCACTGGCTGAATTAGATCCGCAGGTTCGCCAAGCACTCGAAGTATCAATTACCAGAATTCAAAAAGTTCACACCGATCAAATTCGAACAGAGAATACTACTTGTGTTGTAGACGGTGGCTTAGTAACCGAACGTTGGATCCCCGTTGATCGAGTTGGCTTATATGTTCCAGGTGGACGCGCTGTTTATCCAAGTAGCGTTTTAATGAATGTTATTCCAGCACAAATTGCAAAAGTTTCCAGCATCGCTGTCGCTTCTCCACCGCAGAAGGAGTTCGGTGGCCTGCCACACCCCACAATTTTGGCGGCCTGCGCACTGCTTGGTATCACCGAGGTCTATGCAATTGGGGGAGCGCAAGCGATCGGACTCTTTGCATATGGCATGGAAGGTTTATCGGAAAAGTGCGATCTCGTTACTGGACCAGGCAATATCTATGTTGCAGCAGCCAAACGCGCGCTACGCGGTGTAATCGGAATTGATTCTGAGGCCGGGCCAACTGAAATCGCGATTCTGGCTGATGAAAGCGCCATTGCATCTGATGTGGCATCAGATCTGATTAGCCAAGCTGAACACGATGTAATCGCTGCTGCGGTATTGGTGACTGATTCCTTAAGTCTGGCAAATGATGTTGCCGTGGAATTGCTAACGCGTATTACGAAAACTAAGCATTCCGATCGTATCCGCGAAGCACTTGGTGGCATCCAATCTGCAATTGTTTTAGTTGATTCAATTGCGCAAGGGTTAGATGTAGTAAATGCTTATGCGGCTGAACACTTAGAGATTCAAACTAAGAACTCCGCCCTTGATGCTCTGCAAATCCGCAATGCTGGTGCAGTATTTATTGGCAGGTTTTCACCTGTTTCACTCGGGGATTACTCGGCTGGGTCAAATCACGTATTACCTACCGGCGGATGCGCTTGCCACAGCAGCGGTTTATCCGTTCAAACATTCCTGCGCGGCTTGCACTACATCGAATATTCACAGAGCGCTTTTGTTGATATTGCTGCAACAGTAATCACTCTGGCGAACTCTGAGGATCTGCCGGCACATGGTGAGGCGATTACTGCGCGTTTGGAAAATTTATGAGCGATCAGAATTGGCCGCTCTGGATGCCCTTGCGCGATGATCTAAAACCACTTTCTCCTTACGGCGCGCCGCAAGTTCCGGCGCAAGCTACGCTAAATACGAACGA
The DNA here is from genome assembly GCA_009691135.1 of Candidatus Planktophila sp. Classification (GTDB taxonomy): domain Bacteria; phylum Actinomycetota; class Actinomycetes; order Nanopelagicales; family Nanopelagicaceae; genus Planktophila. The sequence continues at coordinate 27,220 of SHVF01000001.1, read as the reverse complement.
GAACCCTTATCCACCATCACCAGCACTTGCTCAAGCAATTGCGGATCGCATTCACAGCGTTGCTGCAAATCTAAATAGATACCCAGATCGCGATGCTGTAATTTTACGAGACGCATTAGCAAAATTTATTAATTCCTTGTCTGGCACCTCTTTTGGTGTCGATGAAATTTGGGCCGCCAATGGCAGTAATGAGATTATTCAATCTCTCTTTATGGCTTTCGGAGAGCGTCCTACTCTAGGATTTACACCTTCTTATTCGATGCATCCGCTAATTGCAAAAGTAATCGGTACTAATTGGAATGACGGCGGTCGTCGTGCTGACTTCTCATTGGACTTGGCGAAGGCAAAGTCAGATATTGCAAAGGTTAAACCGGGTCTAACTTTCATCACTACGCCTAATAATCCGACCGGCACAGTTGTTACTCTGGCAGAGATTCAAGAGTTAATCATCGCAACGGGGCAGATCAACGGCCTTCTTGTTGTCGATGAGGCATATGCTGAATTCTCAGATCAACCATCTGCTGTGACCTTGCTTGCTAAGCATTCCAATTTGATAGTTATCCGAACCATGAGCAAAGCCTTCGCCTTCGCCGGTGCACGATTGGGCTATTTGATTGCAAATAAAGAACTGGTTTCGGCGATGTTCTTAGTGCGACTGCCGTATCACTTGAGTTCCTTGACTCAAGCAGCCGCCGAGGTTGCTCTGCAATATCAGAGCGAGCTCCTAGGAAATGTTTCAACTCTGATAGAAGCACGCAAATCTGTGGTGGCTGCCATTGAAGAGCTAGGTCTGAAAGTTGTTCCGAGCAAGGCGAATTTCATTATTTTCTCTGGTTTCCCAATGGAGCCCGCACAATTATGGCGGCAATTGCTAGATCGGGGAGTTCTGATCAGAGATGTGGGATTATTGGCTCACTTACGTATGACCATTGGCAATGAGGCCGAAAATCAGAGATTTATTCAAGCCCTGCAGGAAATTCTGAACGGAGAAAGCCAATGAGAACAGCTCGCGTAGAACGCAAGACAAAAGAGTCGCATGTAATTGTGGAGTTAAACCTAGATGGTGAGGGTGAAATTTCTGTAGATACAGGCGTTCCATTCTTTGACCATATGCTCTCGCAACTCGGCAAGCATTCTGGATTTAATTTAACCGTAAAAACAAGTGGCGATATTGATATCGATTCACATCACACTGTTGAAGATACCTCGCTGGCTTTCGGACAAGCTTTGCGCGAAGCACTTGGCGATAAAGTTGGTATCCGTCGCTTCGGCGATGCCATGGTTCCTCTTGATGAAGTTTTAGTTCAGGTGGCGGTTGATCTTTCAGGTCGTCCATATTTAGTTCATCGCCAACCTGAAATCGTAGAATTAATTGGCACCTTTGATACAACACTTGGCAAACATATTTGGGAATCTATTGTTGCTGAGGCACGTATTGCTTTGCATATTCGCGTACTTGAGGGTCGCAACGCGCACCACGTATTTGAAGCGCAATTTAAAGCAGTTGCTCGCGCACTCCGCGATGCAGTTTCGCTAGACGGTGGAATCGCAGGAGTTCCTTCAACCAAAGGTTCGCTGTAATAGTGATTGCAATTCTTGACTATGGGTCAGGTAATTTACGATCTGCCCAACGCGCCTTCGAACTTAGCGGGGCGGAAGTAGTCATAACTTCCGATAAAGATATTGCTTTAAATGCTGCTGGGTTAGTTGTCCCAGGTGTTGGTGCATTTGCTTCGTGCATGCGTGGCTTAATTAACATGGGAGGGGATGAAATAGTTCGCGCTCGGGTTGCGGGGCAAAGACCAACACTCGGAATCTGCGTTGGAATGCAAATTTTCTTTCGCGATGGCGACGAACATACCAATGGCGAACTACATAAGGGTGTCGGTCTTTGGCAAGAAAGTATTTCAAAGCTGAAGGCTCCGATATTGCCACATATGGGTTGGAATACAGTTTCGGTCACTGGCAACTCAAATTTATTTAACGGCTTAACGGATCAGTCTTTCTACTTCGTTCATTCATATGCCGCTAAAGCGCCGGTTGGTATTGCACAAGCGTGGACCACCCACGGTGAAAAATTTCTAAGCGCAGTTGAAGATGGCGCGATTTGTGCAACGCAATTTCATCCTGAAAAATCAGGAGATGCTGGCTTAGCGCTGATAAAGAACTGGGTGGCAATGCTGTGAATAATTCAAATTATTTAGAACTACTTCCTGCGGTAGATGTAAAAGATGGGAAAGCGGTGCGGTTGGTACAAGGCGAACTTGCGCGTGAAAGTATTTACGGCGAACCACTTGAAGTCGCTCTGGAATTTCAAAGTGCGGGAGCCGAATGGTTACACCTGGTCGACTTAGATGCCGCCTTTGGTCGTGGTGAAAACAGCGCGCTGCTCGCCGAAGTTGTAGGCAGATTGGATATAAAGGTTGAGCTCTCTGGCGGAATCCGAGATGACCAATCTTTAAAGCGTGCTTTGGCAACGGGCTGTCGTCGCGTAAATTTAGGAACCGCCGCGTTAGAAAATCCTGATTGGACCGCACACGTTATAGCCGAACATGGTGATCGAATTGCAGTTGGCCTTGATGTAAGAGGTCATGTCTTGGCGGCACGTGGATGGACGAAAGAAAGTGGCGATTTATTTGAAACACTTGCCAGGTTAGAACGTGATGGATGTGCTCGCTATGTTGTTACAGATGTAACAAAAGATGGGACTCTTCAGGGGCCAAACCTAGAACTTCTTAGAGAAGTCTGCGCAGTAACCAAGCAACCAGTTGTAGCAAGTGGTGGAATTTCATCTCTTGCCGACATCGCAGCACTTGCCGCCTTGCATGAAATTGGAGTCGAAGGTGCGATAGTCGGGAAAGCACTTTATGCCGGAGCGTTCACGCTAGAAGAGGCGCTCACGCTAACTAAAGGCACAATTTAATGACGTTATCTATCCGCATCATTCCTTGTTTAGATGTCACTGACGGTCGCGTCGTAAAGGGAGTCAACTTCACAGACCTTGTAGATGCTGGTGATCCTGTTGAAATGGCTTCGCTCTATAACAGAGAAGGTGCTGACGAACTTACCTTTTTAGATATTTCCGCTAGCAGTTCAGATCGTGAAACAACTTTGGATGTTGTTCGCAAAACGGCGGAGCAAGTATTTATTCCATTAACTGTGGGAGGTGGTATCCGCACTGTAGAAGATGTCGATCGATTGTTACGGGCTGGTGCTGATAAAGTTTCAATAAATACTTCGGCGATAGCGCGTCCAGAGCTAATTGCAGAAATTGCTGATCGATTTGGCTCCCAAGTATTAGTCATATCAATTGATGCACGCAGAGCACGAACCGAATCTGGTTTTGAAGTTACAACTCACGGTGGCCGCCAGAGCGCAGGACTTGATGCGCTAGCTTGGGTGGGAAAGGCATGTGCACTCGGGGCGGGTGAAATTTTACTTAATTCGATGGATGCCGATGGCACTCGTGCTGGCTATGACATTGGAATGATTACTGCCGTTCGCGCTATTTCAAAGGTCCCCTTAATTGCCAGCGGTGGCGCAGGTTCGCTAGAAGATTTTGCGGCAGCCTTAGATGCCGGGGCTGATGCTTTGCTTGCGGCAAGTGTTTTTCATTTTGGAGTCCATCGAATAAGCGATGTTAAGAAGTACTTGAGCGCCCAGGGATATTCCATTCGCACCAACGCCACCGTCTAAGGCAGAATGTAACCATGAGCGTGCGCCTTTCAGATGATGTTGCCGCGCACCTGAAGAATTCGCAAGAATTGATTCCTGCGATTGCTCAGGATTTCAAATCAGGTGAAGTGTTAATGCTGGCCTATATGAACTCTGATTCACTTGCCATAACTATAGAAACTGGACGTGCTACTTATTGGAGCCGCAGCCGAAATGAACTCTGGGAGAAAGGTGCAACTTCTGGTAACACCCAGAAAGTCATATCAATTTCTTTAGATTGCGACGGCGATGCGTTGCTTCTGCAAGTCGAACAAGTTAGAGCTGCTTGCCACACGGGCAAGATTTCTTGTTTCCACAATCCGATTTCTCTTTCTACCGAAACTAATGGGAAGAAATGAATATTGAAGAATTTCGCGAGTACGCCAAGAGTTATAACGTTATTCCGGTTTATCGCAAACTCATGGCTGACAGCGAGACACCACTCGGCGTTTATCGCAAACTTGCGAAGAACGCACCATCTACCTTCTTACTCGAATCAGCCGAACATGGGGGAGTGTGGTCACGTTACTCATTTATCGGAGCCAATAGCCAAGCAACTTTGAGTGAAAAAGATGGGGAAGCAATTTGGGTCGGAACAACTCCTGCTGGTGCTCCGGTTGGAATAGATCCACTTGATGCACTTCGCTTATCTGCTTCGCACTTGCGTTCGCCCAAAATTGATGGTCTTCCACCGCTTACTGGTGGACTAGTTGGTTATATGGGATATGACTCTGTCCGACGCCTAGAAAAATTGCCAACGATTGCCAAGAAAGATATTGCTCTGCCTGAATTAGCCTTTATGTTAACTAGTGATCTAGCGGTTATGGATCATGCTGAAGGAACGATCACGTTAATTGCCAATGCCATCAATTGGGATGGCAGCGGCGAACGAGTGGATCAGGCATTTATTGATGCGCAATCTCGTTTAGATCATATGCAATCTGATCTTCAAGGGTCGCTTCCTGGATATGTAGATGAATTACCCAGCAAAGAGCAGCCAGAGTTCTCACGCAATATCACTGGCGAAGAATATATTTCCAAGATTTTGCAGGCCAAAGAAGAGATTGTCGCAGGCGAGGCTTTTCAAATCGTACTGTCACAACGATTTGCGATGGAATGCAACGCCGATGCCCTTGATGTCTACCGTATGTTGCGACTTCATAACCCAAGCCCATACATGTATTTATTCCGATTTACTGATGGCATCGAGGTTGTTGGCTCTAGTCCAGAGGCGCTAGTTAAAGTAACTGGCAAAGAAGTAATGGTGCATCCAATTGCGGGCACACGTAAGCGTTCTGCATCTGCAGAAGAAGATCATCGCTTAGGTGAAGAGCTATTGGCAGATCCTAAAGAGCGCGCAGAACATTTGATGTTAGTTGATTTAGGTCGCAACGATCTTGGTCGGATCTGCGCTCCAGGAACGGTAGAAGTAATTGATTTTATGCACATTGAAAGATATTCACACGTGATGCATATCGTTTCGACGGTAATTGGCGAACTTGCCACGGATAAATCTCCAGTGGATGCTTTATTTGCAGTCTTTCCAGCAGGGACGTTATCGGGTGCGCCTAAACCACGTGCAATGGAAATCATTGAGGAGTTGGAGCCGACTCGTCGCGGACTTTATGGTGGTGCCATCGGTTATTTGGATTTCACCGGCAACATCGATACCTGTATCGCAATTCGCACCGCGTTGATTTACGATGGCGTGGCCTATGTTCAGGCTGGGGCGGGCGTTGTTGCCGACTCTGATCCTGAATCCGAGAATCAAGAATGTTTAAGTAAAGCGGCAGCGGTGCTTGGTGCGATTAGCGCAGCCAATCGATTGAAACAGAAGTAAATGTCAGATTTTGCACCGGTGCTCTTTTCAATTATCGCCGTAATGGTTTTAGTTTTTTTGATTTCGAGACGCTTTAAACTTTCAACCCGCTATGAACGAAAGCCAAAGACACACACCCCATGGAGCGCACTTGATAACGGTATTGATCCGACAGAAGAATCTGGTGAAAAGTGAGCGTCCTTGATTCGATTATCGAAGGTGTTCGCGAAGATTTAGCAAGACGACGTAAGCCACTTAGCCAAATTCACGAGCAAATGTCACAAGCACCTAGCGCACTGGATGCACACGGTGCCCTGCTTGGTGAGCAGATGAAAGTTATCGCCGAAGTAAAACGCTCTTCACCAAGCAAAGGTGAGTTATCAACTATTGCTGATCCAGCATCTCTTGCGCAGCAATATCAAGAAGCAGGCGCAAGCGTAATTAGCGTGCTCACTGAAGAACGTATGTTTAAAGGCTCTCTCGCTGACTTAGCGGCGGTTCGCGCGCGCGTCACAATTCCTATACTGCGCAAAGATTTTATGATCGATGAGTATCAATTTTTCGAGGCTCGTGCCTATGGTGCTGATGTGGTTCTGCTGATTGTGGCTGCACTTTCTAAGAGTCAGCTCAGAGATTTCTATGATGTTGCAACCGAACTTGGTATGGCTTCATTAATTGAAGTTCACACAGCCGATGAACTAGAACGCGCCCTAGAAATCTCACCTCAAATAGTTGGAGTCAATTCGCGGAATTTAAAGACTTTGGAAGTTAGTCAGGAGGCATTTGCTGACTTGATTCCCCGGATTCCACCATCACTTATTCGCGTGGCTGAATCTGGCATCGCCTCACGTGCAGATGTGCAATTTGCCCAGAACGCTGGCGCAAACGCGATCTTGGTAGGTGAAGCCCTTGTCACATCTGGTGACCCTAAATTGGCAATGCGCGCTTTATTGGGTCAAGGGTAGGCTTGAAGAATGAGCACTGAGCCGCAGATTGATGTTTCGCAAATATTAGGCCACTTCGGTCCCTACGGTGGTCGCTTTGTACCAGAAGCGCTGATTGGCGCGCTTGAGGAACTCGAAGAAGCGCATCGCAGCTCACAACTTGATCCGAAATTTGGAGCAGAGCTCGCCGAACTTCACCGCACGTATTCGGGTCGGCCAAGCATTATTACTGAAGCAAAACGATTTGCAGAACATGCTGGTGGTGCGCGCATAATTTTGAAACGTGAAGATTTGAATCACACAGGTAGCCATAAGATCAACAATGTTCTTGGCCAAGCGCTGCTGACTAAGCGCATGGGAAAAAAGCGCATTATCGCTGAAACGGGTGCAGGCCAACACGGAGTTGCATCAGCAACAGCTGCTGCGCTTATGGGGCTTGAATGCGTGGTTTACATGGGCGAAGAAGATACCAAGCGGCAAGCGTTAAATGTTGCCCGTATGAAGTTACTTGGTGCCGACGTTATTCCAGTAACTTCTGGTTCACGCACTCTTAAAGATGCCATAAACGAGGCAATGCGTGACTGGGTGACAAATGTTGAAACTACACATTATTTATTAGGAACCGTGGCTGGTCCTCATCCATTCCCAACCATGGTTAGAGATTTTCATAAAATTATCGGTGAAGAAACACGCGAACAAGTTCTTGCCTTAACCGGTCGACTTCCAGATGTGGTTATGGCGTGCGTTGGCGGCGGTTCAAATGCCATTGGAATTTTCCATCGATTTATTTCCGATCCATCTGTTCGATTAATCGGTCTGGAGGCAGGCGGCGACGGAGTCGAAACTGGCCGCCATGCAGCAACTATTACTGGTGGAACACCTGGCGTACTACATGGAACTCGTTCTTATGTTCTTCAAGATGCAAATGGACAAACCGTTGAGTCACATTCGATTTCTGCTGGACTTGATTATCCGGGTGTAGGTCCTGAGCATGCATATTTACATGACATTGGTCGTGCCGAATATCGTGCAATTACTGATGAACAAGCGATGCACGCCTTTGCGCTGTTATGCAAGACAGAGGGCATAATTCCGGCGATTGAAACAGCGCATGCTTTAGCGGGTGCACTACAAGTCGGTAACGAACTTGGTAAGGATGCGATTATCGTTATCAATCTCTCTGGTCGAGGTGATAAAGATGTAAATACGGCAGCAGATTACTTTGGAATTCCACTGGGTTAATGACGGCTTTAGATAATCTATTTACCAAAGTACGCGCTGAAAATCGTGCAGCGTTAATCGCCTACATCCCTGCGGGATTTCCATCCCAAGCTGGATGCCACAGAGTTATCGCGGCGTTTATCGCCGGTGGCGTGGATGCAATAGAAATTGGTTTTCCATATAGCGATCCAGTAATGGATGGCCCGACAATCCAAGCAGCATCTGTGACATCACTAGAAAATGGAACAGGTGCGGCAGAAGTTTTTCAGGCTCTGGCTACAGCGAGTGCGCAGGTTCCAGCAGTTGTGATGACTTACTGGAATCCAATTGAGAAGTATGGGATCAATGAATTCTCTTCTGCGATTGCAGCAAATGGAGGATCAGGTGTGATCACCCCCGATTTAACTATTGAAGAATCACAGGGATGGATAAGTGCAACTGATAAATCTGCGATCAATCCGATTTATGTGGTTGCACCGAGCACAAGCGATGCTCGATTAAGTCAAGTGACAGCTAAGTGCAGTGGTTTTGTATACGTGGCAAGTGTGATGGGAGTAACTGGTGCGCGAACTTCAGTTTCAGCTGGGGCTGCAGATTTAGTCGCACGAGTTCGGAGAACTACATCTTTACCCGTGGCCGTTGGTCTTGGAGTGTCTACCCGTGAACAAGCTAAAGGAGTTGCCGCTTACGCAGATGGCGTAATTGTTGGATCAGCTTTCATTAAAGCTTTGCAAGATGCGCCAGATGAGGATTCTGGTTTAGCCGCCGTTACTGAATTGGCGCGCGAATTATCTAAGGGAGTACGTGAGGGGCGATGAAGAATAAACACTTGGCGCTGCAGCCTTGGCTTGGACTAATCGCTAGATTGATACTTGGTGGAGTGCTCTTTGCTGCAGGCTATTTAAAGATAGATAAACCTGATATTTCGCAAATGGCAGTTCGCTCATATGAGATGTTGCCAATTTCTATTGCAAATTTCTTAGGTTTGGTGCTGCCACCGTTGGAGATTGCATTGGGGGCGCTCTTGATCTTGGGCGCCTTGACTCGTGTGGCCGCCACCCTTGGTGGATTCACAATGTTCATCTTCATTATCGCCATCGCCCAGGCTTGGGCACGAGGTTTAAATATCGATTGTGGATGCTTTGGCGGGGGCGGCGCTGTGGCCGCAGAAGACACACGATACCTTCAGGAAATTCTCAGGGATCTGGGCCTAGTATTTCTCGCAGCGTATTTGGTTCGTTACCCTGTCACTAAGTTTTCTATAGATAAGAAACCAAGAAAGATGAATGAAATTTCAGAGATAAATGGAGATATGGAGTAAGAATGTCAAAGGCAAAGAATCCATCAGGTGGAAAAGATAACTTCACTCGCAATTTAGTGATTGCAGTGGTGGTCGGTGTTGCCTTAATCATGCTTGTTCCAACTCTTCTTTCCAAGCAGACAGATACCAGTGCTGCAATTCCCGCTAGCGTCTCAGCCGAAGATGGATACGGCATCGTCTTTAATAAAGAGTTAACTGATGCGCCTTTTATTGAAATTTATGAAGATTTTCAATGCCCAGCTTGTGCGCGCTTCGAAAGTATTGCTGGTGAATACATTGAAGAACTTATTACGACCAAGAAAGCAAAAGTAGCTTTTCACACACTTTCATTCTTGGGCGGGGAATCACAGATCGCAGCCAATGCCGCCGCGTGCTCCGCGGATGAAGGAAAATTCCTGCAACTTCACAAAACTTTGATGGCTAACCAGCCAAGTGAAAATTCTGGTGCATGGACATCTTCTTACTTCTCAACTCTTGGCCTAGGACTCGGTATATCAAGTCCTGAATATGACAAGTGTGTGGGTGATAACAAATATATGGGTTGGGTAAAGAACGTGGCTGAAGAGGGAGCGAAACGAAATATCAACTCGACTCCAACCGTTTTGATCAATGGTAAAGAAATCGATCGCAGTAGAGCCTATGCAAGTTTGGGTGATTTTATGCTCGCCGTCGAAAAAGCCTAGCCATGTTTAAGTCGATACCGACTCCGACTCTGTCGCAAGTTGCTATCGGCCCACTTACATTTCATTTTTACGCACTCTGCATAATTGCTGGTATCGCTCTCGCCATTTGGCTGGGGGATAAGCGGCTAATTTCTGCAGGCGCCAAGCAAGGTCTGCAACTTAAAGGTGTTGTCTCAGAGGTTGCAGTGATTGCCGTGCCTGCTGGAATTATTGGTGGACGCCTGTATCACGTAGTAACCACGCCAGATAAATATTTTGGCTCAAAGGGCGATCTGCTCGCGATTTTAAAGATTTGGAATGGTGGTCTCGGTATTTGGGGTGCAATCGCACTTGGTGCACTTGGTGCGTTGATTTCATATCGCAGATTGCGCAAAGAGATGGAGTTGCCAAGCTTTGCAGTTTTTCTAGACGCGCTAGCTCCAGGAATTCTTTTTGCCCAAGCCATCGGTCGTTTCGGAAATTGGTTTAATGCAGAACTCTTTGGCCGACCGCTCGATACTTGGTGGGGGCTAGAGATTCCATATAAATATCGACCAAGCGGATTTGGCCTTTTCGAAACATTTCATCCAACTTTTTTATATGAAGCGTTCTGGAGCTCAGCCTTGGCGATTGTTCTGATCATTGTTGGAAAAAGATGGGCCAGTGGCGCAGTATTTGCAATTTATATCTCAGGATATTCACTCGGTCGCTTCTTTATCGAAGGTTTACGAATAGATGCTGCTCAAGATATTGGTGGTCTGCGGCTTAACCAATGGACCAGTATTGCCATACTCTTTTTAGGATTATTCCTCTTTTATCGAATACAGCGCAAGCCACCAATGCTTATTGCCGAAGAAAAATAATCTAGATCAGGTAGGCTCAGCACATGTCACTAGAAGATGTATACCAACGTAATCACAATCACCGCACCCACAGAGCGGGATGGTTGCGCGCTGCCGTACTAGGTGCAAATGATGGTTTAGTTTCGACTGCATCCCTAATGATTGGCATTACCGCAGCAAAAATTGGCGGAGCCGATTCTCAAGGATTTCTTGTGACAGCAGGTGCTGCCGGAATTGTTGCTGGTGCAATGTCTATGGCTGTTGGCGAATATGTTTCCGTGCGTTCTCAAAATGATATTGAAGAGTCAGATCGACTCCTTGAGATTGAGCATCTAAAAGTTGATCCAGAATCAGAGTTACTCGAACTACAACAGATTTATATTAGTCGTGGATTAAATCCTGACCTGGCGTTGCAGGTTGCAACTGCCATGCATGAACGTGATCCGCTAGAAGCACATTTACGCGATGAGCTTGGACAATTTGAACACACCAAAGCACGTCCGGTGCAGGCCGCGGTCGCATCTGCTGCTGCCTTTACATCTGGCGGTTTGATCCCATTTATTGGTGCATTTGCTCCAACGACAGGCCAGGTAGCACTTAGTATCGTCAGTTTCACAGTAATCGGATTAGTCATCACCGGAGTTATGAGCGCAAAGACCGCTGGATCAAAGATTTTGGCTCCAACTTTGCGTGTGATCTTGGGCGGTTGTATCGGCATGGCAATCACTGCAGGTATTGGCCAGATTTTGCATGTGAGCGGGATCTAACGAGGATTGGCTTAAAGCAACATTTTCGATCTGCCCATTTGCTCTATCTCTTGCTACCCTTTTGCATAGAACGATCCTTGGATCGTTGATCTTTAGGGCCAAAGTTGTCCCTCACTAAATTTCAAGTGTGGACAACGGGAGTGTGAATCAGATGGTCCTTGCATCTAATTACCCAGCACGTGTTGGTCTTTACGACCCAGCAAATGAGCATGATGCATGCGGTGTTGCAATGGTTGCCACGCTTAAAAAAATAGCAACACACGACATTGTTGCTAAAGCCCTAACTGCTTTACGCAATATGGAACACCGCGGCGCATCTGGGGCAGAACCAGACAGTGGCGATGGCGCAGGAATTTTAATACGTATCCCGGATGCTTTTTATCGCGCAGTTGTCGACTTTGATCTACCCGCCGAAGGCTCATATGCAACAGGTATTGCTTTCATCGCCCAAGGCGCCGAAGTTCGCGATGAAATCGCCAAGATTGCAGCGCAAGAAGGTCTTGCTGTTTTAGGTTGGCGCGAACTTCCAGTTAATTCATCTTCACTTGGCCACACTGCATTATCTGTGATGCCAAAGTTTGAACAACTTTTTATAGCAGGAAAGAATAAAGAAAGTGGAATGCAATTAAACCGTTTAACTTTTTGTTTACGCAAGCGCGCTGAGCATGCACTTGAGCTTTACTTTCCTTCACTTTCATCTCAGACAATTGTCTACAAGGGAATGCTCACCACCGGTCAGCTTGAAGAGTTTTTCCCTGACCTAAGTGATGAACGTGTCGTGTCGCCCTTAGCGCTTGTGCATTCACGTTTTTCTACCAATACATTTCCATCATGGCCGCTAGCCCACCCTTACCGATTTATTGCCCACAACGGTGAAATCAACACTGTAAAAGGCAATCGAAATTGGATGCGAGCTCGCGAATCATTACTCGCGAGTGAGTTGATTCCGGGAGATTTAAAACGGCTATTTCCAATCGTGGAAATGTCCGGCAGTGATTCTGCATCCTTTGATGAAGTTCTAGAACTTCTTTATCTTGGTGGGCGCTCACTTCCACATTCAGTTTTGATGATGATTCCGGAAGCTTGGGAGAATCACACAACTATGTCGCAGAAGCGACGTGATTTTTATGCCTTCCACTCATCCCTAATGGAGCCGTGGGATGGACCAGCTTGCGTGACATTTACCGATGGCCATCAAGTTGGCGCAGTACTTGATCGCAATGGACTTCGTCCGTCGCGTTTTTGGGTTACCGATGATGGGCTAGTTGTACTGGCATCAGAAGTTGGCGTATTAGATTTTCCTGCAGAAAAGATCGTTCGCAAGGGTCGTCTACAACCAGGCAAGATGTTCTTGGTAGATATTGAAGCAGGTCGAATCATCGAAGATGATGAGATCAAAGATTCTCTGGCCGATAGCGCTCCTTACGGGCAGTGGCTTGATGCCGGGATGATGAAGTTAAGTGATCTGCCTTCCAGAGAACATATTGTCTATCCGCACTCATCGGTTGTGCGTCGCCAACGTGCCTTCGGATATACCGAAGAAGAGTTGCGTATTTTATTAACGCCGATGGCGAAAAATGGTATGGAAGCGCTTGGTTCCATGGGAACAGATTCTCCAATAGCAGCGCTGTCGGAGAAACCACGCTTGTTATTTGATTACTTCTCACAACTTTTCGCACAAGTAACCAATCCGCCTCTTGATGCCATTCGTGAAGAATTGGTTACAAGTTTGGGTGGATCTATTGGACCAGAACACAATTTATTAGACCCGGGTCCAGAATCTTGCCGTCAAATTTCTTTGGCATTCCCAGTCATTGATAATGATGAACTATCAAAGATCATTCACGTAAATGCCGATGATGAATACCCAGAGCTAGCAGCCTATGTTGTGCGCGGACTCTTTCCGGTTTCTGGCGATGGAAATACTCTTCATACTCGTTTGGAGGAAATTAAACGCGAAGTCTCAGACGCAATTGCTTTGGGTGCTCACATAATTGTTCTCTCTGATCGCAACGGAGATGCTGAGGATGCCCCTATCCCTTCACTCTTGCTCACCGCGGCCGTTCATCATCATTTAATCCGTGAAAAAACTCGCACCAAAGTTGGCCTTGTCGTTGAGGCTGGCGATGTTAGAGAAGTTCATCATGTCGCTCTTTTAATTGGCTACGGCGCAGCCGCGGTAAATCCATATCTAGCCATGGAATCTGCTGAAGACTTTGTACTTCAAGGAGTAATCACCGGGATAACTCCGGAAAAGGCAGTTCACAATGTGATCAAGAGCCTTGGCAAGGGCGTTCTCAAAGTCATGTCGAAGATGGGCATTTCAACAATCGCTTCTTACACCGGCGCACAAGTTTTTGAAGCAATCGGTTTATCGCAAGAAGTTGTTGACGAATATTTTGTGGGAACAACCTCTCGCTTAGGTGGAATAAGTTTGGACCTAATCGCCGAGGAAACTATCGCCCGGCATCACATCGCTTATCCACCGGGTGGAGAAATTCCGGGAAGTAAGCGCCTGCCAATTGGTGGCGAATATCAATGGCGCCGCGATGGAGAGCCACATTTATTTAATCCTGAAACTGTCTTTGCTTTGCAACATTCCACTCGTTCAAAGCGTTATGACATCTTTAAGCGTTATACCAGCAAAGTTGACGAACAAAGCAAATCGTTAATGACTTTACGTGGGCTCTTTGTATTCAAAGATTCAGAGCGTGGCGCGATATCAATTGATGAGGTAGAACCAATTTCTGAGATTATGAAACGATTTTCAACAGGCGCGATGTCATACGGCTCAATTTCGCAAGAAGCCCATGAAACTTTGGCGATCGCCATGAATCGATTGGGTGCGAAGTCCAATACAGGTGAGGGTGGAGAAGATCCAGAGCGTTATATTCCAATGGAAAATGGCGATTCCAAGCGAAGTGCAATCAAGCAAGTCGCTAGCGGTCGATTCGGTGTGACAAGTAACTACTTGGTAAATGCCGATGATATTCAAATCAAGATCGCGCAAGGCGCAAAACCTGGTGAAGGTGGACAGTTACCTGGTAACAAGGTTTACCCCTGGATTGCAAAAGTTCGCTATTCAACTCCGGGTGTGGGGCTAATTTCACCGCCTCCGCATCATGATATTTACTCCATTGAAGATTTAGCACAACTAATTCACGATTTAAAGAATGCTAACAAGAATGCGCGCATCCATGTGAAGCTAGTTGCCGAGGTCGGAGTTGGAACAGTTGCGGCGGGTGTATCTAAAGCACATGCCGATGTTGTCCTTATATCTGGCCACGATGGTGGAACTGGCGCTTCACCACTTACTTCCCTCAAGCATGCTGGTGCACCTTGGGAACTTGGCCTTGCCGAAACGCAGCAGACGTTATTGCTCAATGGCCTGCGTGATCGAATCGTTGTTCAGGCAGATGGCCAATTAAAAACTGGTCGCGATGTTGTAATCGCGGCGCTACTTGGCGCCGAAGAATACGGTTTTGCAACTGCGCCACTAGTTGTATCCGGATGCGTAATGATGCGTGTCTGTCATTTAGATACTTGCCCAGTCGGCGTTGCCACACAAAACCCAGAGTTACGTAAGAAATTCACTGGTAAGCCAGAGTTTGTAGAAACTTTCTTTGAATACATCGCCGAGGAAGTTCGCGAGATTTTGGCGCAACTTGGTGTGCGCACATTGCAAGAAGCCATCGGGCGCGTTGAATTTCTTGACACCCGTGATGCGGTAAACCATTGGAAGGCAAGTGGATTGGATCTTGCACCTTTGTTGGTGCGCCCAGATGTTGATTCGCCTCTATATCGCACAACTTTTCAAGATCATGGACTTGCATCCGCACTCGATAATCAATTGATCTCACTTGCCGCTGCCGCCTTAGAAAATGGTGAGCCAGTTCGTATCGATCTTCCGGTCCGTAACGTTAACCGCACAGTCGGAACAATGTTGGGAGCAGAAGTCACTCGTCGTTATGGGGCAGATGGTCTGCCGGCTGGAACCATTGATGTAACTCTGCGCGGTTCAGCAGGTCAATCACTTGGAGCTTTCTTGCCAAGTGGAATAACCGTTCGACTCTACGGAGATAGCAATGACTATGTTGGCAAGGGAATTTCTGGCGGGCGAGTAGTCCTGCGCCCTGATGAACGTGCGGTATTTGTATCCAATGAAAATGTAATTGCTGGAAATGTAATTGGTTATGGAGCAACATCCGGTGAAATATTTATTCGTGGACTAGTAGGCGAGCGATTCTGCGTTCGAAATTCTGGAGCAACCGCAGTTGTTGAGGGAATCGGCGATCATGGTTGTGAATACATGACCGGTGGCGCAGTTGTTGTCCTTGGTCGTACCGGTCGCAATTTTGCAGCCGGCATGTCCGGTGGTCGCGCATTTGTGCTTGATTTAATTCCAGCACTTGTAAACTCTGAGATGGTAGATATTTTGGTTATTCCAGAAGATCAGAAAGATGCGCTCAAGAGTTATGTTTCTGCATTCCATGCCGAAACTGGTTCGGAAGTTGCTTTGCAATTATTAAAGGATTGGCCTGCATCCCTAAACCGATTCTCACTTGTGATGCCGCGCGACTATGCGCGAGTATTAAAGGCAATTGAGCGAGCAACTAAAGATGGCTTACCTGTTGATCAATATGTGATGGAGGTTGCGGCAAATGGGTGATCCAAGAGGATTTATGACAACTCCACGTGAGTTGCCAAAGCGTCGACCAATCGATGTACGCATTCAAGATTGGCAGGAAGTCTATGAACCGCAAAGCCTGGAGCATCTGCAGAAACAAGCAGGGCGTTGCATGGATTGCGGAATTCCTTTCTGTCACGAAGGCTGTCCGCTCGGAAATCTAATTCCAGAATGGAACGATTTAATGTGGCGCGGCGATAAGGAAGAAGCGATGGCGCGACTTCACGCCACAAATAACTTCCCAGAATTTACTGGTCGTCTCTGTCCGGCACCTTGCGAAACTGCCTGCGTAGTAGCTATCAACGCGGACGCTGTGACAATTAAGCAAATAGAACTGCGCACCATTGAAGAAGCTTTTGGCGCCGGCAATGTAAAACCAATGCCACCAGATCGCTTAACTGGCAAAACGGTTGCAGTGATTGGCTCAGGTCCTGCAGGTTTAGCGGCCGCACAACAGCTGACTCGCGCCGGACATACCGTTGTGGTGTACGAGCGTGCAGATAAAATTGGTGGGCTTCTGCGCTATGGAATCCCAGAATTTAAAATGGAGAAGAGCGTTCTTGACCGCCGTCTTAGCCAAATGGAGAAAGAAGGCACTCGTTTCCGCCCGGGAGTAAATGTGGGAGTCGAGCTAACTGGCGCTGATCTTCGTAGGAAATACAATGCGATAGTCCTGGCAATCGGTGCTACCCAATGGCGCGACTTACCTATTAAGGGCCGCGAAAATAAGGGCGTTTACCAAGCGATGGAATTCTTGCCTTGGGGAAATAAGCAAGCGCTCGGCGAAATTACCAATCCAGATATAAATGTCGCGGGCAAGCACGTGGTGATTCTTGGTGGGGGAGATACTGGTGCCGATTGTTTAGGTACTTCTATCCGGCAAGGTGCTGCAAGTGTTACACAACTTGAGATTATGCCGCGTCCCACAGAAGAGCGACCAAGCGGGCAACCTTGGCCAACTTATCCAATGATCTATCGCGTCTCATCTGCACATGAAGAACTTGATAACCGCATCTTTGCAGTTAGCACTGAAGAGTTCATCGGCGATGGCAATGGCAATCTTAAAGCGCTGAAAATAGTTGAGACAGAGTTCACTAATGGAAAATTTGAACCAGTTGCAGGGACTGAAAAAGAGCTACCTGCTGATTTTGTTTTCTTGGCTTTGGGATTCACTGGTCCCGAAAAATCTATACTTCTTGAACAACTCGAAGTTGAGCTAGATGCGAGCGGAAATATCAAGCGTGATGGAAATTATCAAAGCACTAGCGAAGGGATCTTTGTGGCAGGAGATGCTGGCCGCGGACAATCTCTAATTGTCTGGGCGATCGCCGAGGGCCGTAGCGCTGCAGCGGGAGTAGACACGCATCTCGAGGGTCAAACGCAACTTCCTGCGCCAATCGAGCCAACTGATCGCTCATTGGTGGTTTAAGCCGATTTATTTCATTTAAATTCACTAGAAAAGTTCGACGAACTATCCGGTAATAATAACGATTAGATAAGGTAGTCATATGCGTCGCGCGAAGATTGTTTGCACAATGGGTCCAGCGGTTGACTCTCCAGAAAAAGTTCGGGAGCTAATTGCAGCTGGCATGAATATGGCTCGGCTAAATCTTTCTCATGGCGGGCATCCAGAACATCAAGCTCGGATAGACCGCGTACGCGAGGCCGCCAAGGAAGCCGGTGTTCCGATCGCGATCTTGGTTGATTTGCAAGGTCCAAAGATACGTTTAGCGAGATTTAAAGCAGGTCCACATGATTTAGCTCGTGGAGATATTTTCACAATCACAACGGATGAAGTAGAAGGTACAAAAGAGCGTGTTGGTACTACCTACAAAGGTCTACCGGGGGATTGCAAGCCGGGTGATCGCATCCTGATCGATGATGGAAAAGTTACTGTCGAAGTTGTGGAAGTAAAAGGCAATGACGTTGTTACTAAGGTGATTGAACCTGGAGCAGTAAGTGATAACAAGGGAATCAATTTGCCGGGCGTTGCCGTTTCAGTTCCAGCGCTATCTGAAAAAGATATGGATGATCTGCGCTGGGGGTTAAAGGCTGGCACTGATTTCATCGCCCTATCCTTTGTGCGCAGCGCTGATGACATTGTCGATGTGCACCGCATCATGGACGAAGTTGGAATCCGCATCCCAGTAATTGCTAAGATTGAAAAACCACAAGCGGTCGCCAACCTACAAGGAATTGTAAACGCATTCGATGGCATCATGGTTGCGCGTGGTGATCTAGGTGTAGAACTGCCTATTGAAGAAGTGCCTTTGGTACAAAAGCATTGCATCGAGCTAGCGCGCGAGGCTGCTAAACCAGTAATCGTTGCGACGCAAATGCTAGATTCCATGATTACAAATTCTCGTCCAACTCGCGCCGAAGCAACAGATTGCGCGAACGCGGTACTCGATGGCGCTGATGCTTTGATGCTCTCTGGCGAAACTTCCGTTGGTGAATTTGCAATTGAGGCAGTGCAAACCATGGCGCGCATCATTTCGCATACCGAACAAGGCGGAATGGACATGATTCGCCCAATGAAATCAACACCAAAGACAAAGGGTGGCGCGATCACTAAGGCGGCAACTGAGGTTGGTGCAATCGTTGGTGCAAAGTACCTTGTGACTTTTACGCAATCCGGTGACTCGGCGCGACGCACTGCGCGTCTGCGCTCACCAATTCCTATCTTGGCATTTACTCCAGAAATTGGAACCTACAACCGAATGGCGCTGGACTGGGGAGTGGAGCCTGAGTTAACGCCGGTCGTTAAACACACCGATGAGATGGTTATGCAAGCCGATACATTGTTATTAAGTACTAAGCGGTGCACTGAAGGCGAACTCGTTGTGATCGTCGCTGGCTCTCCTCCTGGAATTCCGGGATCAACTAATGCGATGCGCGTTCACCGCGTAGGTGATGCCGTGGGTGGCGCAGCTCCTGCTTACCGTTAAGATTTGCCCTTAAAGAAAATAAGTAAGAAGCCTCGGTACTCCAACGGTAGAGAGGGCAGTCTCAAACACTGCATAGTGTCGGTTCGAATCCGACTCGAGGCACATGAGTACCAATAGCGCCAATCTAAAACCTGCGATCCGAATTTTAGTTGCCGAAGATGAAGCGTTGATTCGCATGGATTTAGTTGAGATGTTAATTGAAGCAGGCTACGAAGTCGTCGCAGAAGCATCAGATGGTGCGCAAGCGATTGAACTTGCGCAATTACATAAACCAGATCTAGCGATCCTTGATGTGAAGATGCCGATCCTTGATGGTATTTCGGCCGCTGAAAGAATTATTGCCATTGCACCGGTATTGATGTTGACAGCATTTTCACAACGCGAACTTGTGGAAAGAGCACGCGATGCTGGCGTCATGGCCTACGTTGTAAAGCCATTTTCGATTGGAGATTTAGTGCCGGCTATCGAAATTGCAATTAGTAGACATTTGCAGATGCGAAGCCTTGCCGATGAAGTTGCTGACCTACATGAACGACTTGAGACGCGCAAGAGCATTGATCGAGCTAAGGGAATCTTGATGCAAGCCCTTAATCTTTCCGAGCCAGAAGCGTTTTCTTGGATTCAAAGGGCTGCGATGGATCGCCGTCTGACTATGAAAGAGGTCGCCCAAGCGGTCATCTCCCCAGATGCCGTTCCTGGCAACTGAGGCCCTCTTGCAGCCTAGAAAGTAATCAAATCTTTATATTAGAGTGCTCAACTCATGGTTGATAGATGTCAGGACTGGCTTTACACTTTCAACCTCCCCCTCGGGATACACCCATGAAAAACAGGAAGGCAACACATGAATAAGAAGATCAAAGCATCTGCTGCGATCGTTGCTGCATTCGCCCTATCACTAGGCGCATTCGCTGCAACATCTGCATCAGCTGCGACAAAGACTTATACACTCGCATACCAAGGTCCACTTTCTGGTGGAGAAGCATCAACTGGTATCGACGAGCAAAATGGAGTTAAGTACGCAATAAAGGTATTTGAGGCAGCAAATCCAGGTTACAAGATCAACCTTGTCTCAGTAGATGACGAAGGAGATCCTGCTGTTGCATCAAAGGTTGCTCCAGGAGTTGGAACTAACAGAAAGATCATCGGTCTTGTTGGTCCTGCCTACTCAGGTGCAACAATTGCATCATTGCCTTACTACAAGGCAGGTAACCTCACAGTTATCTCACCTTCAGCAACTCGTGTATCTCTAACAGATCCAAAGAGTGCAACTGTTAAGTCAGATTATGGTCGCCCAATTTTCCACCGCGTCGTAGCAACTGATGACAAACAGGGTCCAGCACTTGCGAAGTTCGCAATAAAGGGTCTTACAGCACCTAAGGTCTTCGTATTTGATGATCAGTCTTCATACGCTGTTCCACTACGTGGATACGTTGAAGCCGCTCTCAAGAAGATCGTCGGAGCCTCTATTGTAGGTAGCGGAGATTCTGTTCCAAACACAACAACTGACTTCAGCCCAACAATTGCAAAGATTAAGACAGCTGGTGCAACTGTTGTTATCTACACTGGCTACTACAGCCAAGCTGCTGTATTCATCAAGCAGCTTCGTGACTCAGGTTCAACAGCAGTATTTGCTGGTGGCGACGGAGTCTTCAACCAGGAGTTTGCAAAGCTTGCAGGTAAGTCAGGAGAAAACGCACGCCTAACAGGTGTTGCAGGTCTTTCTGATGTCGATCCAAAGCTCGAAGCAGATTTCAAGGCGAAGATGGGCGTTTCATCAGGCGTTTACGCGGTTGAATCAATCGATGCTGCAAATATCTTCCTTTCAGGAATCTTGAATGGAAAGACAACACGCGCAGCGATTAACAAGTGGGTTAAGAGCTACAGTGGTAAGGGCCTTGGTGGCACTTCTCTCAAGTTCAATCAACATGGTGATATCTCAGAAGGCGGATTTGCTGGCTTCCTAGTAACAGGCGGAAAGCTTGTTAACCAGGGCGCAGTAGTTTAAGCCGGAAGTAATTAAGTAAGCCCAACGGGCGTCTCATTTCGCAAGATTTGAGGCGCTCGTTGGCTTTGAATTTACCTAGAATCCAAGTAGATTTCAGCGGCTTGCTCAGTTCAAGTCGCTGAGAGATAGACCCGAGCGTCGGTGTCGAATCTTACAAAGGGGATTGATGTTTACAGTTTTTATTGATCAGTTCTGGCAACTGACGATCTCGGGTATCGCACTCGGCTTTATTTATGTTTTGATTGCACTGGGTTACACCATGGTCTATGGCGTACTTCGTATGATCAACTTTGCTAACTCTGAAATTTTTATGTGGGGAACATTCGGCGCGATCGTAGCTAGCCGTGACCTATTTAGATATAACCAAACGACCGAACCTGCAACCGGTGGAAAACTGGCACTGGTTCTCTTCATTCAACTTTTCGCAGCTATGGCATTTGCCGCAGTTGTCTCAGTAATTGTCGAATTGGCTGCCTACCGTCGCTTACGTGCTCGAGGTACAAATCGCTTAGCAACTCTTATCTCGGCTATCGGTATGTCAATGGTTCTCTCTGAAACTATGCGCTTAATGACTGATTCTCGCCCAGTTGGATCTCCTCGAATTCTAGAAAAGGTTATCTTGACTGAAGTTTGGGGAGCACAGATTCGCTTAGATACCTTGATCACTATCGTGGCAGCGGGGGCAATCTTTATTATCCTTGAGCGCTTCGTAAAGCTCTCTCGCATGGGTAAAGCAATTCGCGCGGTTTCTATGAATGAAGATGCCGCAAAATTGATGGGTATTAACTTAAACCGCGTAATCACCGTGACCTTCTTGGTCGGCGGACTCGCTACCGGAGCAGCTGGCTTTTTCTACGTAACCGTTTATGAGTACACCAAGTTCAATATTGGATTCACCATGGGCCTTGCAGCATTTACCGCTGCCGTAGTTGGCGGTATAGGAAATATCCGAGGAGCCTTTTTCGGGGGAGTATTCCTTGGTTTGGCTGAAGTTTATGCCTCGGCCATTTTGGGAACGCAATGGAAAGCAGTAACAATCTTTATCGTTTTGGTATTAGTCCTTCTCTTTAAGCCGAATGGCTTATTCGGAGAAGCCGTCCAGCAGACAAGGGCTTAAGGTGAGAATTATGAAAAACTTTAATCTCAGAGATTTTGGCGCAGACATTTGGGAGCGCAGCAATCGACCAGTTCGTGTAGCCATCGTTATAGTGGTTATCGGACTCGTTGCAATGATGCCTTATGCCGGTGCTGGTTTTCTAGCCACTCCAATTGCTGCCTATGATGCAGTAATTGTTTATCCAGTTGCGATCTTCGTACTGATGTCACTTGGTTTAAATATCGTGGTCGGCAAGTCCGGAATGCTCGACCTTGGTTATGTCGCATTCTTTGCCATCGGTGCTTACACAATGGGCTTCCTTGGTATTCACACAAGCCTGAATACTTGGGAGATCATGCCAATCGGTATTGGTCTTGCGATGTTGGCTGGTGTAATGCTGGGTCTTCCAACTCTTCGTTTACGTGGTGACTATCTCGCCATCGTAACTTTGGGCTTCGGAGAGATCATTCGTATCGTTGCACTTAACGTGTCATGGACAAATGGTCCAAATGGAATTTCCGGAATTCCAATGCCTCCAGATATTGGACCACTTAAGTTTCGACTAGATGATCAAAAAGTGTTCTTCTGGGTTGTTCTAGCAATGATCCTTATGACTATTTGGATGATAAGACGCCTTTCTGTGCGTCGTCCAGGACGTGCTTGGGAAGCCATTCGCCAAGATGAAGATGCTGCAGAGCTAATGGGAGTCCCAACTCTTAAATACAAAATCTGGTCATTCACATTAGGTGCTGCTGTTGGCGGTGCTGCGGGAGTTCTTTATGGTTCAAAGAATCTCTTTGTTGCACCGGAAATGTTCACCCTAAACGTTTCAATTCTTATTCTTGCCTGTGTTGTTTTTGGTGGAATTGGAAATATTTGGGGCGTGATCGTTGGTGGCGTGATCCTTGGATATTTGCCAGACCGAATTCGCTTCATCTCAGATGCTCGATTGCTTGTCTTTGGTTTAGTTCTAGTTGTGGTTATGAACTTCCGTCCAGACGGTCTTTTGCCTCGTAAGAAGCGCGAAAAAGCTTTGGTAAAGAAAGGGGCAAATTCATAATGTCAAAAACTTTACTTAAACTAGAAAACCTCACCATGAAATTTGGTGGTGTAACTGCCTTAAATGAGGTAAACCTAGAAGTTAAAGAAGGAGAAATCCTCGCTCTTATCGGGCCAAATGGCGCCGGTAAGACAACTGTCTTTAACGTTATAACCGGCGTTTATCAGGCAACCTCGGGCAGCGTTCTATTCGATGGACACAACCTCGTGGGTCGCAAGCGTTTTCAGATCACCGGACTTGGCGTTGCGCGTACTTTCCAGAACATTCGTTTGTTTGGAGATATGACAACTTTAGAAAATGTCATTACTGCAACCGATGTACATAAAAAGAGTGGTTTAGTTGGATCACTCTTTGGCACACCACGTGCTCGTCGCGAAGAGCGCGAAAACCGCACAAAGGCTCTTGAAATTCTCGAATTCATCGGAATAGATGAGTACTCAGATCGTTTGGCAAAGAACTTGCCATACGGTGTCCAGCGCCGATTGGAAATTGCTCGCGCAATGGGAACGACTCCAAAGCTGCTTCTGCTTGACGAACCAGCTGCGGGCTTTAATCCACAGGAAAAAGTGGAACTTGCTACAACTATTAAGAAGGTTCGCGATGCAGGGTACACAGTTCTTTTGATTGAGCACGACATGTCTCTCATTATGGGAATCTCTGATCGTGTTGCGGTTCTAGATTTTGGAACAAAGATCGCTGATGATTCCCCAACAGTTGTACAAAATGACCCTCGCGTTATTGAGGCTTACCTAGGAGTACCTGCAGATGCGTCTTGAAGTTAAAGATCTCCATGTTCATTACGGCAAGATTGAAGCGATTAAAGGCGTATCAATAGTTGTAAATGAAGGCGAAATCGTCACGCTCATCGGTGCAAACGGTGCTGGTAAGACAACGATGCTTAAGACCATCTCAGGTCTGCGTCCGGCATCTAGTGGACAGATCATCTTTAATGGTGAAGATATCTCTAACGTGCCAGCACATAAACGTGTGGACCTTGGGCTTTCACAGGCTCCCGAAGGTCGCGGAATTTTCCCTGGAATGACAGTTTTGGAAAACCTGGAGATGGGTAAGTTCCATCGACACAATCGCAAAAATGAGATGGCAGAAGATCTCGAAAAGATTTACATACTCTTCCCACGTTTGAAGGAGCGTACGTCTCAAGCAGGTGGAACTCTCTCAGGTGGAGAACAGCAGATGTTGGCAATTGGTCGCGCGCTTATGGCACGGCCTAAGGTTTTGTTGCTCGATGAACCATCAATGGGACTTGCTCCGCAGATGATCGCCAATATTTTCCGCATCATTACCGAGATCAATAAGACTGGCGTAACAATCCTTCTAGTTGAACAAAATGCACAGCAAGCGCTACAACGCGCACACCGTGCATACATTCTTGAAACTGGAAATGTTGTTAAGGAAGCCAAGGCTTCGGATCTTCTTAACGATCCTGCAGTACGCGAGGCATACCTCGGTACTGGCGCTCACTAAATAAATCTTATTTATCAGCAAGGATCATGCAGGTTATACGTGCCGAACAAGTGCGTTGCCCTTGTTCGTTGGTAATCACAATTTCATAGACGCATAGAGTTCGTCCAAGAGAAACCGCTGTCGCAACACCAGTTACAAATCCGGATGTAGCAGATTTATGATGCGTAGCATTTATATCAACACCAACAATGCGTCGATTAGGCCCAGCATGAAGTTGGGTTCCTACAGATCCAAGGGATTCGGCTAAGACAACACTTGCGCCACCGTGTAACAAACCAATCGGTTGGGTGTTTCCTTCAACCGGCATGCGTCCGACTAAGCGTTCGGGGGAGGCTTCTAAGATTTGGATACCCATCTTTTTATCGAGTGCGCCATTGCCGCGTTCGCGGATTACTTCAAGGAAGTTGGGAGTATTTTCTGGTTGCGTCATAGTTAGAAATAGTAACTTGTTCCATAGGATGCAGCCATGAGCAGAGGCCGTTTACTTCTAATTGATGGCCATTCAATGGCATATCGCGCCTTCTTCGCACTTCCAGCCGAGAATTTCACCACCGCACAAGGTCAACACACCAATGCCATTTATGGCTTTGCGACCATGCTCATCTCGCTACTTAAAGATGAGA
The DNA here is from genome assembly GCA_009691135.1 of Candidatus Planktophila sp. Lineage (GTDB taxonomy): Bacteria > Actinomycetota > Actinomycetes > Nanopelagicales > Nanopelagicaceae > Planktophila. The sequence continues at coordinate 2,026 of SHVF01000001.1, read as the reverse complement.
AACCAACCCATGTTGCGGTGGCATTTGATGTATCTCGCAAGACTTTTCGTACCGATATTTTCCCCGAATATAAAGCTAACCGCGCCAAGACACCTGATGAATTCCGCTCACAGATGTCATTTCTTAACGAATTAGTCACTGGATTCGGGATTGAGCAGTTTGCAATTGATGGATATGAAGCTGATGACTTAATTGCGACAATCACCAAGCGAGCCGAGAAAGATGGCATGGAAGTCTTAATCTGTACGGGCGATCGCGACAGTTTTCAGTTGGTGACCGATAAAACCACAGTGCTCTATCCAAAGCGGGGCGTCTCAGAGATGGCACGTATGACACCAGATGCAGTGCAAGAAAAATATGGCATGACTCCAGATCAGTATCCAGATTTTGCAGCGTTGCGTGGAGACCCAAGCGATAACTTGCCTTCTATTCCTGGCGTGGGAGAAAAGACAGCCGCCAAATGGGTTGTTGAATACGGCTCACTTGAAGAGCTAATTTCAAATGTCGATAAGGTTGCTGGAAAAGTTGGACAGGCGCTGCGCGATAACATCGATAGCGTCATTCGCAATCGCGAACTTACCCAGTTAGTTCACGATGCCCCTATAGATCTAGATCTAACAAATCTGGCCTGGTCAGGCGTTGTTGAGTCTAATCTAACTAAACTCTTTGAACAATTAGAGTTTCGCACTTTAAAGGATCGCTTAAAACCAATTTTAAACGTAGCATCGGCAGACTCTAAGAAAATTGAAGTTGAGGAGTTCACGCTTTTTTCACCTCAGATAGAAGGTCAGGTCTTAACCGCTGACGAGATCACATCTAGAATCGCAGCGCATACCGGTGAGATCGCAATCGCTTATGAGATGAAAGATTTAAAATTACATCGCTATGCAGTGGCGTTTTCTCCTGATGATGTCCATCTAGTGCATTCATCGGCGATGGGTGAATGGGCTCAAGATTTGGCAGTTAAAAAAATAATGCATGATGCCAAAGAACTGGCTCGTCATAACTTACTGGATGGAGTCGTATTTGATACCGCTTTGGCGGCATACCTAGTTAATCCAGGAGTTCGCGCCCAAGGACTTAGCGATCTTTTGGAACGCTGGGGAGATGGTGCAAAAATTGATGTATCAAACCCCGAGCAAGCGCTGATAACAAGTGCGGCCTCATTATTTAAACTTCGTAAATCTTTAGATATCGAAATGTCTGAGCGTGGGGTCCTGAAACTCTTTACTGAACTAGAACTTCCTATCGCGCAAATTTTGGCCAAAATGGAACACCGTGGGATATCTGTTGATCGCAAAGGTCTAGAAAAGTTAGCTACTTTTTTTGAAGGTGAAGTTGCCCGTGAAACCAAGGCAGCACATTTAGCAGCTGGCCACGAATTTAATGTGGCATCACCTAAGCAGCTGCAAGTAGTTCTCTTTGATGAATTGGGATTGCCTAAAACAAAGAAGATTAAAACTGGTTTTACAACTGATGCCGAAGCCCTGAATTGGTTATTTGAGAAGACCAAACACCCATTGCTGGAATCTCTTTTGCGTATCCGAGAGACCAAAAAACTAGGTACAACTGTTGAGGGTCTGATCGCCGAAATAGCAGAGGATGGACGTATCCATACTCACTTTGCCCAGACTGTTGCAGCAACTGGGCGCTTATCTTCAGTTGGACCTAACCTACAAAATATTCCAGTGCGCACCGAAGAAGGACGCAGTATCCGCAATAACTTTATTGCAGGCACAGGTTATGTCGGGTTGCTAACTGCCGATTACAGCCAGATCGAAATGCGCATCATGGCGCATTTATCCAATGATGCTGGTTTATTGGCAGCTTTTGAGTCGGGAGAAGATTTGCATGCCACTGTTGCAGGACTAGTCTTCGGCGTTAAAGCAAATGAAGTCGACTCTGAAATGCGCCGGCAGATAAAGGCAATGTCTTACGGATTGGCATATGGCTTGAGTTCTTATGGTTTAGCGTTACAAATGGATATATCTCCAACGGCTGCCCAGGATTTAATGGATAGATATTT
>SHVF01000052.1 GCA_009691135.1 Candidatus Planktophila sp. | reverse complement strand
AAAGTTAAAGCGTGATGCCGAGGCATACCTTGGCGAAACCGTAACTGATGCGGTCATCACCGTTCCTGCATATTTCTCTGATGCAGAACGTCAAGCAACTAAGGAAGCTGGCGAAATTGCCGGACTTAACGTGCTTCGCATTATCAACGAACCAACTGCGGCAGCGCTGGCATACGGTTTGGATAAGGCTGATCAAGAACAAACAATTTTGGTATTCGACTTAGGTGGCGGAACATTCGACGTTTCACTATTAGAAATCGGCGATGGTGTTGTTGAAGTTAAAGCAACTGCCGGCGATAACCACCTTGGTGGAGATGACTGGGATCAAATACTTGTTGATCACTTAGTTCAGACATTTGGTTCAAAGAACGGAATTGATTTAACAAAAGATAAGATGGCGATGCAACGTATTCGTGAAGCTGCTGAAAAAGCAAAGATCGAACTTTCATCATCACAGCAAGCATCAATTAACTTGCCATATATCACCGTCGATGCCGAAAAGAACCCATTGTTCCTAGATGAAACAATGACGCGCGCACAATTCCAAACACTTACAGCACCACTTCTTGATCGTTGCAAGAAGCCATTCCAGCAAGTTCTTAAGGACTCAGGAATTGCAATTGGAAACATTAAGAGCGTTGTACTTGTTGGTGGATCAACTCGTATGCCAGCAGTCGTTGATTTAGTCCGCGACCTAACCGGCGGGAAAGAGCCAAATAAAGGCGTAAACCCTGATGAAGTTGTCGCAATCGGGGCTTCCCTTCAAGCCGGTGTTCTAAAGGGTGAAGTCAAAGATATTCTCCTTCTCGATGTCACACCGCTAACACTTGGTATCGAAACCAAGGGTGGAGTTATGACAAAGATGATCGAGCGCAATACAACCATCCCCACAAAACGTAGTGAAATCTTTACAACAGCTGATGACAATCAGCCTGCTGTACAAATCCAGGTTTACCAGGGCGAGCGTGAAATGGCTGCTTACAACAAGAAGTTAGGCATGTTCGAATTAACCGGACTTGCACCGGCACCACGCGGAGTTCCACAAGTTGAAGTTACCTTCGACATCGATGCAAACGGAATCGTTCACGTCGGCGCGAAAGATCTTGCAACTGGCAAAGAACAGTCAGTCACAATTAGCGGTGGATCTGCCCTTTCTAAAGAAGAGATTGATCGCATGATGGCGGATGCTGAATCACACGCTGCTGAAGATAAGCAACGTAAAGAAGAGGCCGAGATCCGTAACAACGGTGACTCACTTGTTTACCAGACAGAAAAGTTCATTGCAGATAATGTAGAGAAGTTATCCGAAGGTGAAGCGGCTGAGAAGAAGGCTGAAGTTGAAGCAGCGCTAGCTGAGCTAAAGACTGATCTTGGTGGAGCTAACTTCGAATCGATTAAGGCAAATACCGAAAAGGTAGCAACCCTTAGCCAAGCACTTGGCGCTGCGATGTATGCAGCAGCAGGGGCTGCAACCGGTGACGGAGCAGCAAATGAAGATGGCGTTGAAGATGCTGAAGTTGTCGAAGACGAGGCGGGCAAGTAATGACAGAACAAACAACTGAAGAAGTTGTTGAATCTGCTGAAGATGTAGTCGTTGAGGCTGCCCCGGTTCAGGAAACTGATCCGGTGGCCGCTCTCACCTCTGATTTACAACGACTTCAGGCCGAATATGCCAATTACCGAAAGCGTGTAGAACGCGATCGCGCTTTGGCACACGAAATGGCAATCGGTGCGGTCTTAACCGAACTTCTTGCAACTTTGGATGACATCGAACGCGCAACCGAACACGGCGAACTAACTGGCGGATTTAAATCTGTTTCAGATCAAATCACTGGGATTACAAACCGCTTAGGTTTGGAAAAATACGGAACTGTTGGTGATGAATTTGATCCACAAATCCATGAGGCGTTGATGCACGACACAGGATCCGATGTTTCTGTGCCAACTGCGACAAAAATATTGCAGCCAGGATACAAATATAAAGAACGTATCTTGCGCCCTGCCCGTGTTGCAGTTACAGATCCAGCTACGGAATAAAAACTTCTCATGGCTGCTAAAGACCTTTACGAAAAGGATTTCTATAAAATTCTCGGAATTGGCAAATCGGCCAGTGGTGATGAGATTAAGAAGAAATACCGTTCTTTAGCACGCGAACTTCACCCTGATAAAAATAAAGGGGATGCAGCCCTTGAAGAAAAATTCAAAGCCGTATCTGAGGCCTACGACATTTTATCTGACGGTAAAAAGCGTGCGGAATACGATCAGGCACGCGAAATGTTTGAACGCGGTGGAATGCGCACACCACAAGGCGGACAGAATTTCCAAGGTGGAGATTTTTCAGAGATGTTTGGTGGCGGAAACCCACAAGATATCTTCGCTAATTTATTTGGTGGCGGTGGGCGTCGTGGTCCACGTAAAGGCCAAGATCTGCAAACAGAGGCTGCAATTACATTTAAAGAAGCCGCTTTTGGTACAACTTTAGAACTTCGTTTATCTGCCGATGGCGGAGGATCACAAAATATTTCTGCACGCGTTCCCGCCGGCGTAAATGATGGCGCAAAGATTCGCGTAAAAGGTAAAGGTTCTAAAGGAGAGGCGGGCCCTGGCGACCTATTCATCTTGTTACACGTGAAGCCACATGCGCTCTTTTCTCGCAAAGGTGAAAATATTGCAATCACAGTACCTGTTTCATTTACCGAAGCAGCACTTGGCGCAGATATAAAAGTTCCAACACTAATCGGCGATGAAGTAACCCTGCGCCTTGCCCCAGGCACATCCAACGGACGTGTCTTGCGCGTTAAAGGCCGCGGCATAACTAAAGGTGCCACAACTGGTGACTTGCTTGTAACTGTTGAAGTGCAAGTACCGGCCAAACTCGAAGATGAGGCACTTATTGCCTTGCAAAAATATGCAGAATTGGTATCCGAAAAAGATGTGCGTGCTGAATTTAAAAGTAAGGCGATTCAATGACAACGAATGAGAAAGATAAAGAATCTCCAGATGATGCAGCAGGGCTTTATGTAATTTCTGTCGCTGCAGAGCTATCAGGTTTGCATCCACAAACACTGCGTCAATATGATCGTTTAGGTTTAGTTTCACCAAATCGCACAATCGGACGCAACCGCCGTTATTCGTTGCGCGATATTGCATCCCTGCGAATGGTTGGGCGTTTAGTTAGCGAAGGAATTAATCACGCCGGAATTAAAAGAATTATAGAACTTGAGTCTGCCATGGCAAACATGGCTATTGAAGTTGCGCAATTGCGTATTGAAGTCGATGTTTTACTAAAGGAGAATCCGCCAAAGTCTTTGGTTTTACGCAAGAAAAACGATGTTATTGTTTACAAGGAAGATTAAGCGCTCTTAAATGCTTTTACTCGACCGCTCCATTTGCCTAAGACCTTCTCAGCAGGAGTTAGCAATACGTTTTCAATAACAGATGAGTAAACATCTCTAAAATCAGTTGTTACGGCTAAATCGCCATCGATTAACTTTGTGAGCGATGGTTGGTCCCCGTACATCCCACCTTGCACACGATCACCGATTAAGAACATTGGCCCTGCAGATCCATGATCTGTTCCGTCTGAACCATTTGCTTTCACGCGACGACCAAATTCGCTGTAGACCATCACGGTAATATCTTTTGAACGCCCTGATACCTTCATCTGGCTTAAGAATTTACTGATACTTGTTGAAACTGTTCCGAGCAGCGCTGCTTGGGCATTTGCTTCATTGGCGTGGGTATCAAAGCCACCAAGTGATACCGACCAAACCTTCGTTGGCGCACCTGCGGCAATTAACTTGGCCACGATATTTAATTGCTGAGTTAAGTTGGAATCACCACCGGCATTTCCACCTGCAACTGTTGGCAAGTCATCGTCTAATGGTGCAGGTTGTGAAAGAACAGGAGTGATACTGCCAGATACGCTAAATAGATTACGCATAGATGTTGCAGCAGCTGCAGATAACTTGCTGTCTCGCTGGGATGCTGTCGATAAACGCATACAAGCTTTACCGATTGCACCAGCTGGAATAATTAAGCCACCTAAAGGAAGTGCGGAACCACTTTGTTTAGCACCTGCAAGAAGTGGCGGCAGAACTGAACCCAAACTAATTGCCATCATTGGATCAATCGCTTGGTTATCTAACCAACGCCCCAACCAGCCTGTGCTTAAATGAGTTTGCGGCGAACCGGTCTGCCAAATAGCCATAGATGAAAAATGTGAACGATCTGGTTTTGGATAACCAACACCACGAACAATTGCCACCTTCTGTGCATCCCATAAAGTTTTAATTCCGGTCATTGACGCGTTAAGCGCAAGGCCATCGGTTAGTGGCAATAAAGTGTCTGGTTTGTAATTTAGGGTTGGGCGTGCAGAATAATAAGCCGAGTCCTCATAAGGAATTACAGTATTTAAACCATCGTTGCCACCATATAAAGAGACCACAACTAAAATTGGTGTACCAAGAGGCAGTGGACGAGTAATTGCAGCTTGGGCAATATCGTTCATCGACAGAACACTTGCCGCGGTAGCAGCGGTTGCGGCGCCTGAAAACTTTAAGAACTGTCGTCTGGTGTACTTAGACATCCCCAGTTGTTCGGCTGACATTGTTGGAATTTCGTTCATGGGCTCACCACATATTCAGGACTACAGATTGCCAGGATTACTAAACGCGGAACCGTGTCGCGGACTTCACGAAGTGCTGATGAAGTACGCGGTGACCATTCCACAACCGCTAAGAGATCAGCTAAATATGCTGCGCGCTTTGCCGGAACCAGCGCCTCGATGGCTGATAAATCAGCCTGATTTACTAACCAAGTGGCGAAAGCGATGCGGAATTGTGCACTTGCCGAACTCAGCCAAGCTTCATCAGTTGGCCACCCACCAACATTCGGAGGCGAGAAAGGTACTTGCGATAACTTTTCAAGATACCCATGCAGTTTGGTAAATGAATTTAGTTTGGATGGCGTCAGAGATAGCGCGCGGCACACGCTCACAAACCACTCAACCGGCGATTTCACTATTTCATATTGTGGGTTAGCTAAATCTGCCCCGTTAATTAACGTTGCTAAGAGTGGCGCTATTTCTCGTCCCGCAAATGCGCTAATCATTTGATGGTTAGCCGGCGGCGGCTTTTGTGATGAAATGAATCGGAACCAAATACGCTCCGCTATAAATTGTGCGCAATCAGGTTGGCTAACTAAGTGCGCGATCGCATCTTCAGGACCCATTACAGCGCTCTTACTTAAAACAGTCACAGATTTTGTATCACGTCGTTTCTCGTTATAAACAACGACTCCAGAACTGCGCGATACTTGATAACCAGTAAATGCCCGCGCCAATTCTTTAACATCGGTTTCTGTATATCTATTAACGCCTAGTAAGAATAACTCCATCATCTCGCGTGAGAAATTTTCATTTGGCGCTTTAACAGTATTTTCTCCGCCATCTAACCAAACCTGTATCGCTCCATCGGAGAACATGAACTGAGAGAATTCACTAAAGTTCCCGGTCGCATACTTTCTAAAAGTTTGATTCTGCGTCAACATTGGCATCGCGTAATTTACTTTTCCAATTGAAGTTGCCCAATGTCCATGCCAAAACCAAACCATCTTCTCTTGCAACGCTTTATTGGTCGCCACCATCTGGTCTAACCACCAAAGTTCGAGTTCTTCTTTTTGTGATCGTAGTTGGCGCGCGAAAATTATAATTTCAGGAGTATTTGGCTCTGGACGTTTGCCTAAATCGGTAAGTACTGGAGGAGGCACTGCTCCAGAATCAATAGGCGGCGGATTTAAAAAGCTCTGCTTTGTTGCAGCCACACCTGCTTTGAGGGCTTGTGTGAATTCCCCAGGGCGCGGACCAAAGCCAAAACGGTTATATAACCGCGCTATTTCTAACCGCTTTAGATCCATCCCCAAAATGTAAGGGCAATTGGCGAACAATGTAAGGTTGCCACATGAACTCACACCAACTTCTCCGAGAAGAGATAGTAAAGAAGGCCGTTGTATACGGCAAAGTCATTTTATCTTCTGGAAAAGAGGCGGATTATTACGTTGATCTGCGCCGCGTGACCTTAGATCACATCGCAGCACCGCTAGTGGGCGAAGTTATGTTGGAACTAACTAAAGATTTGGATTACGAGGCAGTTGGCGGCCTAACACTCGGCGCAGATCCAGTTGCAACTGCGATGATGCATGTGGCTGCGCGCAATGGCCAAGTGATTGATTCTTTTGTAGTTCGTAAGGCTGAAAAAGCCCACGGCCTGCAACGTCGCATCGAAGGTCCAGATGTTGTTGGCAAGCGCGTCTTAGCCGTTGAAGATACTTCAACAACTGGCGGTTCAGTACTAACGGCGGTCGAAGCGTTAAAGGAAGCCGGCGCAATCGTGGTTGGCGTTGCAGTAATTGT